>DASXGD010000365.1:0-6455 GCA_036489245.1 Occallatibacter sp.
CTGGTCCGCAGTCGCGTAATCGGCCAGCGAGACCTTCTGGTCTGTGCGCGCCCAGCGCGGCGCTGCATCGGACGCCTGCCTCGCGGGAAGATCGATCGTCTCGATACTCGTCTGGGCCCCTTGGAGCAGATCGCTGTGCAGTGCCACGGCCTGGGCGGCACGTATGGTCTGATCCGCATCCTGGCCGGCAATGACCAGCACCTTCCCGAAAGGATCGTTGGGGTTGGGCCGCATCGCCACGGTCGGCGAATCGACAATGGGCATGCCCAGGCCCGCGGGAAGATTCGAAGCATTATCGGAGATGACGATCGCATTGCCCGCCGGAAGTGCCCCGATGTGCACCGGGAAGCGCACCGGCCGGTTCTCGGAGATCAGTCCGAAGTAGCTGGTCACAATACCGGCTGCCTGGATGGATTTCATCGACGGAGCCGACGCAAACACAACCGGCAGGCTCAGTGGCTGTACCACTGCCGCGTCGAGAAAAGGCAAAGGCAGGTGCTTCAGATCGTCGGCCAGGGGCAGCAGGTCACCCTGAATATCGAGGTAGGTGCTGCGATGAACCCGGGCCCACAACGAGGTGTTCGAGGGGTCTTCGCACACCATCACGTAATGGCCGATGAATTGAATCGTCAGCGAGTTACTATGCACCATCAATTCCGGGGGAATCGTAAACTCCCCCTCGCCCACCTGGCTCGAGGAGCCCCCCGATCCATTCGGCGTTGGCTGTACCGTCGCAAACAGGGTCCCATTCATCATCAGCTTGATCATGCTCAGCTGCGGCAGGAGGCTGGGAGAAAACGCGTAGGACAAATGGATTTTCGCCGAGCGCGGAACATGCGTTTGGGGCAAGCTGAAATAGATACTGTGATTGCTGTCGATGCCGTGCAGTTCGATCTGCGAAGCACCGGCATCGGCGAGACTGAACACGTCGCGAAACTGTCCCAGCGGTGGCGGCGCAAACGTAGGCATCCCGGCCACAGCCCCGGCCTGCTGCCCTTCGGCATTAACGGCCGCCTGTGCCCGCAGCTGCGGCGCCGATGAGCCCAGAATCAAGCCCAGCGCGAAGATGAGTACCGAGCTTACCGCCGGCAGTGTCCGCGCCGGTTTCGCCTTCTTCTTCTGCGCCACAAACAGGCTCTTGAACGTCGTCACCAACCCGTGCATCGAGATCTGGAATATGCGTTGCAGGCTGCGCATCACATTGTCGTTCTCGCGCGATTCACCCCAACCCAGCCACGAATCGGCCCGCGAGTACAGAACCATGGTGAGGACTTCCTGCTCGCTGATGTTGAGATCGTGGAATTTAACTCGCAGCACAGACCCCTCAGAGGAAACCACCGTCGCCCGCAGTTCATTGGCCCCCGTAGGCAGCGGAAAAACCAGGCGGACCTCGGTTTGCGGATTCGCATCGAGCGCTTCACTGAAACGAATACTTGATCCCCCCGACGACATGTCGATGGTTTCGCCCGCCACCAGGCGTCCATCGGACAGCTTGGCCATCACCGGTGTGACCAGAGCAATGCGAACCGTGGTGCGGAGCTGTTTCATCTCCCGCGCCACCGCCGTAGTAACTCCCAGGATGACGACATTGAAGACACACCAGATGACATTCATCACGACCGTCCCCGGCCGGTCGCGGTCCCAGATAAAGAAACGCGGAATGGCGATCAGGATGCCCGCGAGGTTGAAGATCAGCAAGATCAGAAACGGCTGCGCGATGCGGGTGTCAAAGAATGTCCTCTTCACCACGCCGCCTTTGGCGGTGACATTGAATTTGCCCAACTTGGGGTTGATCAACGCCATCATGGTCGGCAGCAGAATGTACGGAGAAAGAACCGTCTCGTAGATTTCATTCCAGAAGGAGTGCCGGTGCTCGCCCTGGATGCGCGAGTTGGTGACGTTGGACAGGATCAGGTGCGGCAGCGCGTAGGCCAGAATCGCAGCCCAGTAGCCCGGCACGTTGGTGTGATTCAGCAGCAGGTAAATCAACGGCGCACTGAGGAAGATCAGTCGCGGAATCGCGTACATGAAGTGCATCATCGCGTTGAAATAGCACAGTCGCTGCGGAAACTTGAGCCCGGGGGCAAACAGCGGATTGTCGGTGCGCAGGATCTGGATCATGCCGCGGGCCCAGCGAATGCGCTGTCCCACGTGGGCCGAGAGCCGTTCCGTTGCCAATCCGGCGGCCTGCGGAATATTGATATACGCCGTCCCCCAGCCTCGCATCTGCATGCGCAGCGAGGTGTGGGCGTCCTCGGTGACCGTTTCCACGGCGATGCCGCCGATCTCATCGAGGGCCTTGCGCCGCAGGACCGCACAGGAGCCGCAAAAGAAGGTGGCATTCCAGAAATCGTTCCCGTCCTGGACAATGCCGTAGAAAAGTTCGCCCTCGTTGGGAATCACGCGGAACTGCCCCAGGTTGCGCTCGAACGGATCGGGCGAATAGAAATGGTGCGGCGTCTGCAGCATGGCCAGCTTCTGGTCCCGCAAAAACCAGCCCATGGTCATCTGCAGAAAGCTGCGCGTCGGCACGTGATCGCAGTCGAAGATCGCCACGTAGGGCGAAGTCATGCTCTTGAGCGCGGTGTTGATATTGCCCGCCTTCGCATGCTTGTTGTCGGGACGAATCTTATATCCGATCCCGGCCTCAAACGCGAAGTCGGCAAACTCCTTGCGCCGGCCGTCATCGAGGATATAGACGTGCAGTTTGTCGGCCGGCCAGTCCAGATTCAGCGCGCCCAGCGCCGTGTATCGGACCACATCCAGCGGCTCGTTGTAGGTAGGGATCAGGACATCCAGGTGCGGCCATTCGGTCTCGTCATCAGGCAGTGCGACCGGCGCCCGCCGCAGGGGCCAGATCGTCTGGAAGTATCCCAGAAAGAGAATGAAGAACGCGTATGTCTCGGCCAGAATCAGGCAAACGATGAAAAACGCGTCCAGCGCGCCCCAATGATTTGCCGGATCCTTGAAAAACTGGATCGTTCCCGAAATGCGCCAGTATCCGTAACGGAAGGTGCAGAAGAGCGACATGATCATCAGCGTGAGCGTGATCAGGTACGAATCGGAACTGCGCGCCACGGCCAGCGCGATCAGAAGGGTCAGCAACCCGCAGACCGCCTGCTGCGGCCACGAGAGCGGTAAGACGGCCAGAAAAACAAAGACGCCCGTCGCCCCGGCCAGGAACAGCAGGCGTATTAGTTTGGTGATTCCGTTCTCTCCGGCGCCGATATCCAGCCAGAGACCTGTTGGGGTCATCGCTCACTCCAGCGCACGCCGCGATACCCGCTGGAGGCAGGCGCGGCGAGGCTCTTGACCCATCCGGCCAAGCTGCCGAAATCTTCAGCCGCGGTCGAATTGGGGGCGTAGTCGACTACCGTCATTCCTTCGGCCAGCGCCTCGCTTACGGAAGGAGCGCGCCGCAGCGCGAAGGGCAGAAGGCGATCGCCCAGCCGCTCGCGCAGCACCTCGCGCACGTCCAGATGTAACGGGAGCGACGGGTCGAACTGGTTGAGAACATAGAAAGGCCGAACCTGCTGGCCCGAAGCACTGACGTTGTGCTGGAAGAAAGCATCGATCGAACTTACGCTGACCACCGAACTCAAATCCGGCACCACGGGCACCAGGACCGTCGGGGCCATGCGGAGCAGCCTGCGGGTAGTTGCGCCGGAGGCAGTAGCCAGGTCGACGAGCACCCGGCCGACTCCGCGGGCATGGCGCGCGATTTCCTGGGTGAGTGTTTCCTGGGGAGCAATTTCCGGACCCAGCGTCTCGGGATCCATCGTAATCATCTGGATCGGAGCGTCGCCGCCTGCCCCGGGAGCGGTAAAGGTCCGCAAAACACCTGGGCGCTGATCGCGCGCTCCAAAGAAAAACGGAAGCAGGCCGTAGGCCGCGGTATCCACGAGCAATACCCGTTCCCCGCGGGCTGAAAGGGCGCGGCCCAGAGTTGCCACCAGGCTCGTCTTGCCAACTCCGCCCGCCAGGGAGAAGACGGCAAGCACCGGGGCGCGCTGTGCCGCCGGAGCCGGAACCGCTTCGGCCGGAACGCTGGCTCCGGCAAAAACGCCGTTCAACGCAAACCAGCGCGAAGTCAGACGGTCGCGCGAGGCCTGCAGAGTATCTTCAGGCGCCTGCGGCACGGGTTGCACCGAGGCATCCGCCCGATCGGCGCTCAGCCACGCGGGACGAGCCGCAGGCTCTCTCGATTCGGCCGGAGCCCACGGACCGCGAACCTGTAAATAGTGATCTTCACGGCCGCGACCCGGCTCTTCGGGCATGGGCGCCGGCGGCTGGATCGGGGCTTGGGTGTAAGCCATCTGGCTGGGCGGCTGAGGGTACGAAGGCTGGGCCACCGGCTGAGCATAAACAGGCTGCGGCGCAGGCGGAGTGTAAACCGGTTGTGCTAGGGGAGCCTGCGGATAGGCAGCAGGACCGGCCAGGGGCGCATAGGCCTGCGGCTGAGCGTAAGCGTATTCCGCCGGCTGCGGATGAGGCGCCGGATACGCCGGCGCAACAGGAGCGGCGGGTGAGATTTGCTGACCAGCCGACTGCCAGGCGCGCTGCGGGGCAACCGGCTGCGCCGGTTGATATTCGGCCCGCTGGGCCTGTTCTTTGGCTGCCTCTTCCTGCTTGCGTGCGGCTTCGGCCTTGATCGCGGCGTCGGCCGCCTTTTGTGCGTCCGCATTCTTCAGGGCTTCCGCTTCTTCGCGCGCGCGCCGCCGTTCGGTTTCGATTGCTTCTTGCACCCTCTGACGCGCCTTTTCGCGGGTCTGGGCACGCGAGGCCGAGAAGTCTCTATACTTTGCCCCATGCAGGTTCGCCCACGAATAAAGGGTGGCTACATCCTCCGGGGTCTCATCTGTAAGAGCTTTACGATCAGGCATTTACCACCTCTCCCCTGGCGCTTTCCAGGCTTGTCGACTCGACTCCGGATCGAAACACGGAGTTGGGTCCAGACGCACTACCAGAAGGGTTTCCTTGCCCCAAATCTATGTGCTTGCTGATGTCAGAACAATAACACTTGTAACGTTACCTTTCTAACACTTTCGTGGGATACAAACGGTACCTTGGAGTCCCGCTTGCCGATATATATGGCTGATCCGCCAGTTCTTTGCTTTTCCTTTGAACTTTCGATTGGCAACTGGCGCAGGGTACTCGAAGAATTACCGATTGGAGAACCCGCCTGACCTCCACTTTTCTGGCCCGACCTTTCGAAGATGACACACTCCTGTCACGTTTCAGTGATCTATCTCACTACATAGCGTGAATGGCGCGCGCACCGACGTCCTCCTACCGGCTTACGATCGCGCTGTCAGGGCGGCAAATCCAACATCTGCCATGAATTCCGTGGATTCTTCCCCACCTCTGCTCTACACTTCTCTTCCATCTCCTTTCCCCGGGGAGTTCCATGCCTGAAAGTCTTCGCGAGCAGACTATCCCGTTTGAAGCAGGAGATGGATTCGCCTGCAACCTGGTTCACATCGAAGGCCCCAATCCGCCCACCAAGGGGCCCGTCCTGCTTATCCACGGAGCCGGCGTTCGCGCCAATTTGTTTCGCGCCCCGGTGGAACGAACCGTTGTCGACCACCTGATCGATTGCGGCTACGACGTGTGGCTGGAAAACTGGCGCGCCAGCATCGACCTTGAGCCCAATACCTGGAATCTCGATAAAGCCGCGGTCTTCGACCATCCCCGGGCCGTCAAAAAAGTCGTTGAGCAGACAGGCTGGAACAAGATCAAGGCCGTCATTCACTGCCAGGGATCCACCAGTTTCATGATGTCCGCCGTCGCCGGCCTGGTACCCGAAGTGACGGTGGTCGTCACCAATGCTGTCTCGCTTCATCCCATCGTGCCGGAGTTCAGCCGCTTCAAGATCACCAAGCTGCTGCCCCTTCTCAGCGGCGCCACACAATACCTCAACCCCCAATGGGGCCTCCACGCGCCTTCCGTCATCTCAAAGCTGGTCGCAGAAATGGTTGCGCTTACCCATCACGAGTGCAACAACCCCGTGTGCAAGGGCGTCAGCTTCACCTACGGCACCGGCTTCCCCGCCCTGTGGAGCCATGAGAACCTCAACGACGCGACCCACGAGTGGATCAGGCAGGAGTTCGCCCAGGTGCCCATCACCTTCTTCGAACAGATGGCGCGCTGCATCGAGGCCGGGCACCTGGTCGCTGTTGACGGCCGCCCGGAGTTGCCTGCGGATTTCGTTGCCCGCGAGCCCAGCACCACCGCCCGCTTTGCGTTTTTTGCGGGCGTCGACAATCACTGCTTCCTGGCCGAAAGCCAGCAGCGCACTTTTGACTTCTTCGATTCGTGGCACAAGGGTTATCATTCGCTGCACATGCTTCCCCACTACGGCCACCTGGACGTCTTCTTCGGCAAGAACGCATCGCAAGACGTTTTCCCTTTGATCAGCGAAGAACTCGACCGCGCGAACTAGCGCGCTGTCATTC
>DASXGD010000387.1:0-51599 GCA_036489245.1 Occallatibacter sp.
CTGTGGAGCGATCTCACCAATCACAATCTGATCACCGTGCATCCGCTGGGCGGTTGCTCCATGTCGAAAGACGCGTCGGGCGGGGTCGTGAATCACAAGGGCCAGGTGTTTTCCTCGAATACTGGAAACGGGGTCTACGACGGTCTCTATGTCAGCGACGGGTCCGTGATGCCCCGATCGCTCGGCGTCAACCCGCTGCTGACCATCTCGGCGATCGCAGAGCGGTGCTGCGCCCTGATGGCGCAGGACCACGGCTGGACTATTGACTACGACCTCTCGAAGCCTGTTCAACCGCCTCCATCACCTGCCGTGACAACGGGTCTGCGCTTCACTGAGGCGATGAAGGGATTCTTCTCCACAAAGGTCACAGATGACTTCGCGAAGGGGAACATTGAGGGTAAGCAGGACGGCTCGAGCTTTGAATTCATCCTGACCGTAATTGCCGACGACCTGAATGAACTGCTTACGAATCCGGATCATCCTGGGCGCATGGTTGGCTCTGTCACGGCTCCTGCGCTTTCGGCTGAGCCGCTGACGGTGAGCCAGGGCACGTTCCATCTCCTTGTGAGCGATCCGACCCAGGTCGACACGCGCTTGATGAAGTACGGAATGAACCTGACCACGGAAGAAGGCAAGACCTTCGTCTTCGAGGGCACAAAGATTATCAAGAACGACGGAATTCTTAACATCTGGCGCGACACGTCGACACTTTACATCACCATCTCGGATCCATCGGGAACGGTCCTGGGCAAAGGGATTCTGGTAATAGAGACTGCAGACTTTTTGCGTCAGATGACGACCGTCGAAATTACCAATGCCAAGGACGACCAGGAGCGGCTCAACAGTGTGATCCGCTTCGGGCAGTTCTTCGCCGGAGTTTTGTTCGACATTTACGGCAGCGCATTGGCGCCCGCCAACGAGTTCAACCCGCAACCCGTGCCGCGGAAGAAGCGGCCGTTGCGCATGTGTGCTCCAGAGGTTTATCACTTCCTGACCGAAGACAATGTCGAGTTACGACTGACGCGATACAAGGGCGGCGCCAAGGGGCCGGTAATGCTTTCCCCCGGTTACGGCACATCTTCCCTCGCATTCACGATCGACACGGTAGATACCAATTTGCCGGAGTTCCTCTACGCAAACAATTACGACGTGTGGTTGTTCGACTATCGCGCCAGCCCCGCCTTGCCCTCGTCGCGAACCCAATTCACCCTGGACGACGTTGCCACGAAGGACTATCCGGCTGCGGTCGCGCAGGTCCGGGCAATTACCGGCGCCCCCGACATCCAGATCATGGCTCACTGCATCGGCTCGCTTACGTTTTTAATGAGCATGCTTTCTGGAAAGCTCGAGGGAGTCCGCTCGGCTGTTTGCTCGCAAGTGGGCCTCTATCCGATCACCTCGCCCGAGAACAATGTCAAAGCGGCCTTCGATATCGGAGAATTCTTCAAGAATATCGGCATCGACACACTCACCACTGATTTCGATCCATCAAAATGGGGCGATGTTCTCGAAGACGGACTGTTGAAACTGGCGGGGGCCGCCGGCCCTCCCTGTAACAGCGCCGTTTGCCGAAGAATCTGGCTGATCTACGGTGAGGTGTACGGCCATACCCAGTTAGATCAAGCGACACACGAGGCCATCCACGAGATGTTCGGCATCGCCGACATCACTACCTTCAACCATCTGTTGACGATCGTTCGCGCCGGTAAAGTGGTGAACAAAGATGGAAAGGATGTCTACCTGCCTAACATACAGCGCCTGAAAATTCCTCTCACCTTCTTCCAGGCAATGGAGAATCACCTTTTCTTGCCCGACGGAACCGAACGCAGTTATGAGCTGTTAGTCGCGAAGAATGGCGCCGACGGATATTTCCGCGTAGCAGTTCCTAACTATCATCATATGGACTGTTTCATCGGAAAGGATGCGGCGCAGGATATCTATCCGTTGATTCTGGCTCAGCTTGACGGTTACAATCCCGCGCCGCCCGCGACCAGGTCGGCCGCCTCAGCGACCGTGCTTCACTAAAAGGAGCCTCGATGGCAGACAATAGATCCGACGCGACGGCTGCGCGCAATCCGGGGCTCGATGCATTGTTTCAATACCCGCTCATGTCGGCGATGTTCGACCGGCGGACGCGGCGGATCGCACGCGGCACGTCAGTCCTTGCCAACGGCCTGAGCCACACCAGTACCAATGCTCCCGCACCCCTCTCTGCGCTCGAGGAGGCCGTGCTCATCGTATCGACAGGACTGACCGGTTCGGTTCAGCACGATGGGCCCTTGGACATTCCTACCGGAGGTCGTGAGCTTGGTACGCCGTTTGTTAATGCGCTGGGACGCTCGGCCAGCAGCCCGGATAACTCCCAGGCGACGACGTTCTTCATGATCAATGACGAGGGCATCTTCCTGCTTAAGAAACTTGAAGGCCAGGAGGCGCTTCAGCTACTGGGTGGCCTTCCACCCGACAAGGCGGATTGGGCAGACGCCGATTGGCTTGCTGCGGCCCAGGCGGTCAAGGTCAAACTCTACGATCAACGACTCGAGTTTCCCCGCCAGTTTCCGTACTATCTCGGATGGAACAAGCAGATTTCAAACCTGCCCGGCACGACGATCTTCTTACCCGTGGTGGACTGCACGCGCGGTTACATCAACATCATTCTCAACTTGTTGACAGAGCCCGACGGGCAGCGGCCGTTGTTTGTCGACGACTGGATGACTTTCAAACCCGCCGATGTAGTCGAGGCCGTGGAGTGGGCCGGGGTTGAACTCGGATTTGCCGGTTCTAACAAAAAAGTTCCTTATGAGGTTATCGGCGGCCTGGCGCGCGCACAAGACAAGTTTGTCAATCCGAATATTGTTCTGCCCCTCGGTCTGGCGTCGACGATGCGCGTCAACTACGAGGCTTTCTTTCATTTGCAGAACCTCATGCTTGTGGGGCAGGCCGTCGGCCTGGGGGGATGGGTTCACGCCTCGGTGGCGCCGCCCTATATCCTCGAGCGCGATCCATCCAAACAGCTGTTGGGGCTCGGTTTTCGTATGCTGACTGGAAAATCGTGGCCCGATACCGGGTGGCCCCCGGTGCCCGCATCGCAGCCGAATCCTGTGGGCATCGATGGAGTGCTCCAGGGACTCTGTCCGCCGTATGTAACATCGATGGCGGATGCCGTGGACCAACTTCTGGCTGAGAAATACGGCGCCGGCGGGATCTACGGCGATCTGAATGTTTTCAAACGGCCGTATCTCTCGGAAACCATGGCCCAGGACTATCTTCAAAACGCCAGCCATTATTCAGACAAGGCTGTCGCATACGCCAAAGAGATTTGCGGCTACATCTTCGATACCTATGGGCGTTTCCCTGCGCACTGCGACGCTTTCCACGTGCCCGGGATATGGCTCCAGTTTTCGCATCTTGAACTCGAATACTACGAAAAGTACTACAACGCTAACCAGTTCGCGAGACAGAGTCAGCATGCGTCCATGTGGGGCGAGCCATAAGAGCCGGTTTGATTGAGCAAGCCACGAGTTACCACGCTTGTTGCCGGTAAGATGCGGGCTGAATGAATGATGAGTAAAAAAGGAGCATCAGTGTTTCCAACCATCAAAATCACAGACCAGGTCGACACGCAGATTGCACCTGTCGATCTATCTAGTCCCTCGTCTCTCCTCAACTATCTGAAGGCGGAGGTTCTGCACCTGGCGGTGCTCCCGGATTTTCTTGCGCGCAAGGACAGTAAACTCAGTCAGGCGGCCACGAAGCCCATTGAATTCAAAGCCGACGTGAAGAATGACTTTCAACTCGGCAATACTGTGCCGGAAATTGATATTACTCCCGAAGTGCAGGCGAAGATTCGGGTAAATGCCTCTCCGGGAACCACACTCGATGACGCTGACCCATTCACCGATGGCACCGAGGTACCGGACCAAACAGGATATGTTTCGGTTGGCTTTAAGGGATCGTTGGACTTGGGCGTCAGTGGCTCTGAGGGAGATCTGACCTTTGGATTCGACGCCACAACAACCGTCAGTCTCGAGTATTTCAAGGCGTTCCCGCTCGGAGCTAACGAACCTACCTTGGCGGATGCCCTCGGCCGGACGATGTCCAGCTATATTATTCCCGCGGACATCTCCGATCTCACCAAGCTCGGCATCAACGATATTGCGACGGTCTCCGGAGAGGGCACCCTCACGATTTCCGGCGGAGTTGAAGTCAACGCTTTTCCAAATCCGCTGGCATCCGTAGACCTGCCTTTAGGCACTGGATCGGTTGCCGTACAGGCGGGCGTGCTCGCCGGTCTCACCGTGAGCTTCGCTGTTTCAGGGTCATATCAGATACGGGCGCGTCGGCTGGATACCGACACAATCGAATTGAGTTTCCTGCGGGAACACGGTGCCACCTGGGAAGCCGACTTCTCTGGCTCGGCTGGAGTTTCAGTCACCGTGGGGAGCACCGACCTTCTCGAATTACTTATGAAGGCGATAAGTACCGATCCCGCAGGCGATGCCAAGAAACTAAGTACGTTGGGAGCAGACGAAAGAGCTGCGATTGCTGCCGCAATCAAGAAAGGGCTCGATCATACTCTCCAGGCTTCATTCGACCTGGATCTCTCCTCATCCACTGATAACCAGGCTGCATTTCAGTATCATGTCCAACCCGCAAAGCTGAGCTCCGATTCAAGCCTCGCCGTTCATAAGGCGCTCGATGGCGACTTAAGCCTACTGACGGCCATGGAAAGTGCCATGCAGGAGGGAGGAATTCTCGCCCCGGGATTGCAGATGACGCAGAGCCTGTTTTCGAAAGTGCGGAGCAGAGATACGACATTCAAGATAAACCTTCTTGGGATTGTGAATCTTGTTACAGTTTCTGACCTAATACTCGGCAGCGAGACGCTCATCGACGAAGTTACCGGGGATGTGACAATCAAGGAGACAGTGAGCGGAAGCCGGATTAGCGCGATTACCGATCCCATGCTTCGAAATGAAGCCCTGCGCAAAGCCATGTTTGACTCTGTCCTGGCTACGACCACTTATCGAGCCGGAAAAGCGATCACGCTTCCGACTCTAACTTGCGAGCAGGTCCATTTCGTTTTGAATCACAATACCAACCAGCAGATCATGAGTGACTACCTGAACTGGTTCTGCGCGCTTCGGATTCTTACCGGGCCGGAAAAGGCAGCTTTGCTGGGTCAGTTTATTCCCGGTGGTCCCTCCACATGCGTGCTGCGGACCGCATTTACCGACGCCGATTCAACTTCAATGTTCTTTGATGGCTCCGGCAATCTGCGTCCGGAGTCCTACTTCCTTGAAACCGGCCGCCTGGCGATGCGCGCCTTGCTCGACCCCGAACATCAGGATATTGACAAGCTGCGTTATCAGATCGTGGATGACGCACTGTGGCCCAAGGCGTTAAGTATCGGGGCTAGCCCAAGCCTTGGCCCGCTCGTGGGGCTCAGCACGGACGATCCTCGAGTGGGGGTTCTCAGGGGAGATGTCTTCGTGATCACCGACTGGGCAGACGCGATGAGCAAGGTGGGGGCGATCGTCCAGGATGTGCGTAGCTTTGTCGGCAGTGCCGACCCCACGACTCTCGCCCAGAATAACGTATTCAAGCAAAAGAGCGGCGCACTTCAGAACAAGCTTGCGGGAATCGCAAAGACGAGCAAGATCCGGTTCGCTGAGCCCTGGGGCATGGTCTCACTCTATTGGGCAGCGGGGTCGCCCGCATCTGCCTACGGCAAGGCGATCGCAGGTTCCTTCGCGTTAGAGCGTGGCCATCAGCCTGAGCTCACAGCCAGCCAGGACTAAGTTCGGATCGAGGGGGAAAACCATGGCGATGAAGATCAGCGTTAATCCGGTTGACGCCAGTCGAATCAAGGCCGCGATGGACCAATTGAGTCTGTTGCGTCCTGAGCTGGCAGCACAAATCCAGGCCTCGATGCTGAGCGCGCATGAGCAGGCTGTCCAGGTTGCCAGGACAGGCATTGTGCCCGCCGGTCCCGCTGCGCCTCATTCCGCCTTGCTTGCGCATAGCGCATTCACTGATGATTCCGACTCCGTGATCAGCAGCCTGGAAGCAGGCGTGTTGATCGCGGTTGGACTGGACGGCGTAATCTGGGGCACCGGCAAGTGGCAACAATTCGATCCCGGGTGGGTTGGGTCCTTTGCCGCATTTCTCTGGAGCCTCATATCTGGGAAGCAACAATTCTCCAAAACTCCTCAGACAATCAAAATCCCGAACCAGGTAAAGATTGGCATGGCCGGCGATTGGGGGACGGGAGAATGGCGCACCAAGGCCAATCCAGCTCCCAGCACCGGGGTGCGAAACCAGATGGCTAATCTCAATCCGGATGTAACGATTCATCTCGGGGATGTCTACTATTCGGGCCTCGCCGACGAGGAGCAACACCTGCTGATCAATCTCTGGCCGCCGGCGCCGAGCGGATCGTTCGCGCTCAATTCGAATCACGAGATGTACTCCGGGGCGCAGCCTTATTTCAACGCCATCACCCATCCGCCGTTCGACAAACAAGGGGGATGCAGTTATTTCGCCATGGAGAACGATAACTGGGTTATCGTCGGACTTGATTCGGCTTACTTCTCGCCGGAAGGGAATCTCTATACGGATGGACTGTTATTCGACGCGAATCGCCCCAATGACCAGAATGCATTTCTACTGCAAAAAGGTGTGCAGGCGCAGCTCGACGGCAAAAAGGTGATCGTGTTGACCCATCATAATGGGCTGGATGATCCCGGCATCAACACAAACACGCTCTTCGATCATGTGATGAATGCGTTCCCGGGCAACAGCGGTCCGGCATACTGGTACTGGGGACACCAACACCTCGCAGTTGTCTACAAGCCCCGCGGTACGGCCGGAGTCTCATGCCGCTGTTGCGGTCACGGGGCGCTTCCATGCGGCCAGGCTTCGGTTCTGGCGAACAGCCCGAATGTGGTGTGGCATGAAGATCGTCTCGCCAACGATCCGGATATTCCTGAGCGCGTGTTGAATGGTTTCGCCATGCTCACGCTCGACGGACCGAACATTCGAGAGGCGTTCTACGACGAGAAGGGTAATGTCGCCTGGGCAAGTTCATAACTGGCCGGGATCCCGGCCAGTCAATTCGGGCGAATTTCGTGACTTATCTTTCAAGGCCGCCCGGCCCCAACCTGCCATCACTTCGGATCGGCGTCTGTCTTCAAGCCGGAAAACTCATCCGTCGGTCTTGCGGTTGCGGGCAAGAGCCGGTATCCGTCCCTCGTGCGAAGGTGATACTTCTGAAGATCCTTGCCGACCAACTTCACCTTGATTGAGCGCCACCCGCGATTCGGGTTCTCCTGCGGATAATAGCTCAGGGTATAAAGATGAACCAGGTCGTCGCGAATCGAGGCAAAGGCTTGATTTTCTTCCCGCCAGTTCTTTGCAAAATAAGCTTTCCCGCCGGACACTCTGCTCATGCGTTCAAATGCGGCCGCGGAAACGGGATCGTCCTGAGCCTGCCGCGTGCTGATGATGTAAATGATGGTTCCGGTGGACTGGGCTAACTCCGCCACGTCCTCCGGAGGAACGGAACTGGCGTTGTCGGGGCCGTTGGAAAAGACCACGATCGCCTTTCGTCCCCGGAGCGGCGCCGCATCCTTTACCGTCAATAACAGGCTGTTATAGAGCGCCGCATCGTCTCCGGCAACCGTGCTGCGAACACCGTTCACGATGCGGAAATGATCCGAGGTCAGGGATGTCTCTCGCAAAAGGTCCCGGCTGTAGGAGTAAAAGGCTACCTTGCTCGCATCATCCATGGAGCGGATGAAGTCCGCGATCGCGTCCTGCGCGAACACGAAACTCCGGTACATGTAATTGCTGGTATCAAAGAGAACGAAAACGTTGTCCTCGGACAGGTGCGAAATCGTAACATCGGCCGGATCTTTCGCATCCGTTGAACTGGCCGCAGGACTCTTTCCGGCGTCGTTCGACGGATGGTCCTTTCGCGTGGTTTCCATGGGGCCGTGGCGGGATTCGCTGCTCTCCTCGAAGGTCGAGACCTTCTCCGGAATTTTGTCTTCGGTCACAGAAAAGTCTTCCGGGCGAAGGCCGGTTACATAGTTCCCCTTTTGATCGGTCACGGCCACATTGAGTTGCACCAGGACCACATTCACGCGGAGATGCATCGGGTCATCCTGCGCCGCGGTCGAAGTTGCGCCACCCCGCAGAAAAACCAGAAGCGAAAATACTCCGAAACAGGTAGTGAGCTTTTTTACCCTAACCGATCCGATATGCACCGCGGTCTCCTTGGATGTTTATTGCCGGGCGATAGTACTTGGGGCCTGAATTGTGATCTTGCCCTCGCGAAACTCGTCGCCAGTCTCTTCAAGGGCGCGCAGCAGGGCTGGCCAGTCGTCGATGTTGCTGGCGAAAATGTTGGCGACCATGCGGCGGGTCAATGTGGGGACCAGAATGTTGAGCATCACCGGCGAATAGCCCATCTCGTCCGCCAGTCGCGCCCAATAGAGGTTGTTCGATTCCCACGATTCGGCCAGCAGCCTGCTGGCGTTCCCGCCGTAAGCGGATAACGGCTTCATATTCAGAAGCGCGCAGGTGTTGGTGAGCACCAGAGCAGGGTGCGGCACACCGAAGTCGGCTGATAGTCGCGCGGGGGTGATGTCGGTCGGATCCTTGCTAGAGAGTTCCTCCAACTCCCTGCCAGCCGGTCCCCACTGCGAGACCTGGTCCGGATATCTCTTCTTGAACTCAACCGCAAGATAGAAATTCTCCGCCGGTAATGTCTGCCTGACCAGCGCCTTGACTCGACTCGGATTCTGCAGCGCCTGCTCAGTCCGCTCCACGCGATCGGGCGTCATGCGATCAGTAAGAATGCTGATTACCTTCGCCCTGAGATCCGCGTTTGTGGCGGAAGCAATCAGAAGCTCTTCCCCAGCCCTCTGATAGAGAGCCGCGGCATGCAACTCGTTCCGGCTCACCGACCACCAGCGCGGCAGGACCGCACCCACAAGCAGATCGGGGACAACCTCTTTCCAGATCAGGGCCTGGACGTTCTTGGGAGCGATGAAGTCCTCTTCTGTCGAAGCCAGCGCGTAGGGCAGATCGGCCAGCGAACCCATCAGGTAGGCTCCCCCTCCGGCGGTTGCCCCCACTCCGATCAGTTCGGGAACGCCCCAGATGTGTTCAATACCCTGAACTGAAATTGAGGAAAAGTCATGGGAGCGAATGAAGAGCGGATTGTTATGCAGAACCTCGGCACCGGGCGGCTCGTAGTAGGCATAGTTCAGACCCACCAGGGTGTCCCTGAGAAACGGCGTAAGCTGGCCGCGGGCGGCTTCCAGCTGCGCCTTCGAACCAGGCGATCTAAGGATCTTGGTCAGATCGGTTCGCACCTGCAATTCCGCGTGCCGGCTGCTGTAAACAATGGGCGACCACGAACTCTTTTCGTTGCCGGTGAAGATGGGCCGGGGCATCTCGAATTCACGGAGGTTTCCGGCAAGTGGGAGGAGGGTGCTGCCGACCGAGGCCCCATGCGACATTTCAGTCAGGCCATCATAGAGTCCGAACAGGGAATCGAGCGAAACCAGGCGCTGGTCGTCCATCACGGCGTGAATTCTTGACGCCAGCTCCTGGTGCACGCGTTGGCTGTCGGAGTTTTGCTGCGAGGGGCCGGCGAGCAGGTCCACAATCTGGTCCTGGGTGAAATCTCCGTTTCCGCCGGCCGCCTGCAGAATGGACTTTAACGAGGTTCGGGCAGCCTCAAATAACTGCACCGATGATCCAATTCCGGTATAGGGCTGTACAGCATCTTGCCAGGATGAATTCAGCTTCTCGGTCGCGATCTGGCCCTGGCGGGCGAAGATCTCCCATAGACCAACTTCGGCTTGAAATGCTCCCAGGGCGTTGGCACGCAATGCGGGATTGGATATCCCATCAATCCGGTCTGCGGCGCTAACGAAGTGGGTGATCGACGTATCGTCCAGAGCCGGAAATTCGGCAAAGATGGGAAACCAGCGATTGAATTGGGGAAGCCGCTCGGCGACCACCAGTTCCGTTGGATCGGACATACTCTTTCCCGGGGGCCTGGCCGCGTTGATCGCACTCAACATGAGAAAGATCTGCGTGGGGCCGCTGTCCCGGTCCAGATTTGCGGCGGCAACCAGGGTGTCAAGCAATCTCTCCGGGTTGTCGCAGCAATGACCCCGCTTGACCGTCTCCCGAACACTGGTTGATTTGTTCTTCTTGGAAAGGATCTCCTGCCATACGGCGATGCCTCCGGGAACGGCAAGATCGCCGTTTTCTTCCCATTTCAACGAAGTAAACAACATCAGAAGTTCAGCGTTTCGTGGAAAGACTCCGTGCGCCGCGTTGGCCGGTGACGCGGTCGATCGATATGCATTGTAGAGGCGTCGCATGCGCGATCCATCCGCGAAGTGAGCTTGTTGCGCCTGGTTCAAACGCGAAAGGACGTCGAAATAGGCAGCCAGCCAGCCGTTGTCCCTCGTCAACAGGCGGATCACAAAGTCGCCGGCGGAGTTAGGACTGGTTCCAACCAACTCCTCCCAGGCTTTGTCGGCATCGGCCGGAACGACCACCTTCCCGGAGCGGATGCAGATCTCACGCCCGTACAAATCAAAGACGGAGGCCACAGTTGCCAGTCGTTTCAGTCCCGGCGACTGCAGCAGGGCGAGCTGGGTTTCCTGATCGCTCTTGGATAAAGCCGCGTACAGCCGATCCAGATTCTGATCGTGCAAGAGCTGGTCCACCAGGTTTTCACCGCCCTTTTTGTTCCACGTGCTGACGTCCACCCAGTCCTTCTCTTCGAAAATCATGGGTACCAGCGTGGCCGGGAACGAATAGGTAAACGGCTCGTTCTTCTCCAGCGACTGTTCAAGAGTGGTCAGGGGGAAACCGGAGTCGATCGTCAAAAATGCACGCTCGGCATTGGCGGTCACAAGCGCGACATCCTTCGGCCCGCAGCCCCGCTGATACTTGTAACCCAAAATCTCAATCAGCCGCGCCGCATCATCGCAGCCCGTAACCTTGATGGTGCCTTTGGCGTCCGCCAGGGACTGGAGTTCTCTTGCCTGATGGAGATATCGATCGACCAGCACAAGGAACTCGGTCTCCCGGCCGCCCTGGTAGCCGTAGAGCGAGGCGTTGCGCGCCAGCATGGGCAGCACTTCGTCAAGAGAAACCTCCTGGCTGATTCCGGCCATGCGCAGGAACGATCGCAACGGGCCGGGAATGACCACGGTTCCAGACGTCGGCCCTTGCGGCGATCGACTTTCCGAAGCCTGCGTACCGCTGGAGCTTGTCTGCCCCACTGCCGGAGCCTTAGCCGTGCAGCAGGTCGCCATAAGGAGAAAAACCACGATGGGAACGGATTGGGAGCGAAGCGGAGACTTCATTGAGCATACCCCTCGGCGATAAAGTGGCCCGACCCAGGCGGCTGCTCGCAGCTCGGGCCTCCCAAGGGGGAGCAAGCCGCAGTGCGGTCTGGGCGCGGAACAACCATATTCCTTTTTTCACTAGCGTGAAACAATTGCTGCCGACGGTCCACGGCTGCCGCGGGGACGCAACGCGGGAAGCCGTTCTGCCTCTAGTTTGCGGGTCTTAGTCCAGCGCCCACATCCTCGATATTCGGGTGACGTGAGGGGAATCACCCGGACCGGTGAACCATCATCGCAAATCATCAATCGCCCGGCAAGTATTCTCTCGAAATGGCTTTGATCGGGCAGTGCGGCCGTTCCCGCCGGCCTGGAGAGAACCGGCTGGTTCCGCGGCCGAGCTCCCTTTCTCACCAGGACGGAGGGGCAAGTGTTCCAAGGTTTCCAGGTTCACAGTTTCCTTGGGATTGGACAGCGGACTCGTTGACGAAGAACAAGTTACCTTCCAGTGTCCGCGCTCATCCGCAGAGGGCCGTTTTAGGTCGCACGCAGACTTTCGTCCCTCGTTTCGCCGCTGGTCTCTTTTGTTCCTGATCGCGGTTGCGGCAAGGGGCGATAGTGGCATGTTCCGCCGGCCAGCACCGGGACCCACAACGGTGCATCCCCCGGTTGTTCGCTCGAGCCGAGAAACAGAAATCCGTCGGGCGCGAGAAGAGGGTGCGTCGCAGACAGCAGATGTTGGCGGGTTTCGGGGGTGAAATAAAGCATGACGTTGCGCAGAAAAATAAGATCAAAGCGGTCGGAAAAGGGCAGGGGGCATGCGCACAGGTTGACATGCCGGAACCGGCACAGGTCGTGGATCAAGGGTTTAGCCGCCCACTCTTCCCCCAGGTGATCGAAGTATCGCATCAGGTAGCGGGCGGGGAGCCCGCGATTCATCTCGATGCGGTGATAGCGTCCGGCGCGGGCGCGGTCAACGGCTTCCGAGCACAGGTCCGTACCTTCAATGCGGATGTCCCAGCTGCCAAGCTGCGGAAAGTGCTCGCGGAGCACCATTGCCAGGCTTAATGCTTCCTGACCGGTCGAGGAGGCTGCGCTCCAGAATCGCAGTGTTCGAGCCGCGCGGCGGCTTTCGATAAGCCTCGGCAGCAGATCCGTGCGCAGTAGTTCGAATGGCCGATGATCGCGGAAAAAGCTGGTCTCGTTGATGGTCATGGCCTCGGCAACGGCGGCCTCAAGTGCCGCATCCTTGCCCAGCCGGAGGTACCGTACCAATCCCTCCAGGTGGCCCAGGCCATGGTTGCGCGCCAGGCGGACAAGGCGAATGTCAAACAGGTAGTCGCGGGAAGGGTCGAGCACATTGTGTGAATGCGAATAGACCACCTGGCGCAGGTAAGCGTAGTCGGTTGCCGTTGGCATCAGGCCACCGATCCCTGCACCGCGGGACCGGTGATGCAACTTCTCCCGGCCAGGCGAACGATTTCCGGTCCGATCGCGCTTAAAGGAAGCACCCGGTTGGCCAACCCCGCCGCTGCTACTGCGCCCGGCATCCCCCAGACAGTGCTGGTGGCCTGGTCCTGGGCCAGGACCACGCTCCCCGCGTTGCGAAGAATCCGGCAACCGGCAAGTCCGTCGGATCCCATGCCGGTTAGAACGACGCCCAGCACATGGCGCCCATAGACGGCGGCCACGCTGCGAAACAAGACATTCGCGGAAGGGCGGCAATGGTTTTCAGGCGGCCCCTGGCTCAGATGGAGCGCGACGGGCAGGTCGGATGGGGCGGTCCAGCCGGATCGGGGCCGGTTGGCGGCAACTGCCTCCAGGTGCCAGTTGCCACGCGCGATCGAAATCGTGCCCGCGCTCACCGGGGTGCCTTCCTCCGCCTCGCGCACCTTCAACCGGCAGCCGCGATTCAGCCGCTCTGCGAGCAGACTTGTAAACAACTCAGGCATGTGCTGCACCACCAGTACCGGCAGGGGAAAACATGGGGGAAGTGCGGGGAGCACCACGTCGAGCGCGGCCGGACCGCCGGTGGAGACGGCGATGGCCACGACCGCGGGCGGGCCCTGGTCCTGCGCTTCGGGTCGCAACACCCGGGGCGCGTCCCCCAGAGTGCTGGTCAGGCCAAGCTCGCTCGGGTCGGGGGCCGGCCGCGAGGCAAGGGCCTTGATTTTGGGGATCAGGTCTTGCGCCAGCCTTCGCAGGGCGGATTCGCGATCCGCCTGGCCCGCCGGCTTGGTAACGTAGTCCGCCGCCCCACATGCCAAAGCCTCGATCGTGACCTGCGCGCCCCGCTGGGTGAGCGCACTGCACATGATGACCGGTACGCGATGACCGCGCATGCGCAGTCTTCGCAGTGTGGTCAGCCCATCCATCACCGGCATTTCGACATCCAGCAGCACCAGGTCGGGGCGCAGCCGCTCGATCGCCTGCAATGCCGATTCCCCGTCTGCCGCGGTCCCCGCCACTTCCAGCGAGGAATCGACGGCGATCACGGATCGCAGCAGGGTACGCATCACGACCGAGTCGTCCACGATCAGAATGCGTACGCGGAGACAATTTGAGGTTGCATTCACGCCGATCTTTACCCCACCCTCGCCAGCCGCATGGGATCCAGCCGTTCCGGATCAAGTGCGACCAGGACTCCGCCGTTCAACCGATAGGCGCCGGCGAACAGCTGTCGTTTTCGCTCCTCCACGGTGGAGGGGTTGGGTTCGTAATCTGCGGACGAGACAGTCAGCACCTCGCCGACAGAGTCAACCATCAGGCCAAAGCATCCGCCCGTGCCTTCGAGAACGAGCATGTCCTGCGGGCCATCCCTGGGGGGAAGATCGAGCAGCTGGCGCAGGCTCACGGTCGTCAACACCTCGCCGCGATAGTGCACAATGCCGCCCACAAAGCGAGGCGCAAGCGGCACCGGCTGCGGGCTTGTCTGCCCCACGATCTCGAGGATGTGGGTGATCGGGACACCAAAGAGCCGCTTGTCCACCCGCACAGAACACATTTCCGCCATTGCCGCCCGATCCTTCTCGTTGCGATCGATCCCAACCGTCATGGTGCTCATCGCGTCATCTCCGCGTATTCGTTCCAACCCCGCGGGCCGGGCTCAACAGCCGCCAGCGGCGCAACTCCTGTCCGGTCGATGATGGCTGTGACCCGGTCCTTCAACAGCGTGACTCCCCCTGCCGCCTGGCGGGTTCCTGCCTCGAACAGCGCTCCGCCCGAGGCCACATCGAGCACATGAGATACGGCAATACCCACGTGCCGGCAGCCCTCCCGGCAGACCACGATGATGATCCGTGCCCCGGGATCGGATTGAGCCGCCGCCACCAGGCCGCCCGTATCTTCCACCGGGACGAGCTGTCCTTCGAAGTTGATAACCTGCCGATAGCCGATCGACTCGACGCGCGCTACGGGAATCTGCTCGATCCGCACCACGTCGGCCAGGGGAACAGCGGCCTGGCGTCCCCCGGTCTCGACCAGCAGATATTCCCCGCGGACTCCATTGTCCTCGCCGGCTTCGAGCGGTTTGGCTTGCATTGCTTCCTCTTCGCCCCGGATGGCGACTCCGGCCTTGAGAGCAATGGCGCTTGGGTCGAGGATCAGGGCCAATGCGGCGTTGCCGAGCACCGTGGCGCCGGAATAAAGCCCGATGCCTTTCAGCACCGGGCTCAGCGGCTTGACGACGATTTCTTCCGGATCGGCGAGCCCTTCCACCACCAGCCCGAAATGCCGGCCGTCTGCATCCAGTACCGCGATAAAGTTGTGCCGGTGCGTTGTATTTTCAGTTGCCGCCGCACCCGTCAGCAGGCGCTCGAGGAAGACCAGCGGGAGCAACTTGCCGCGCAATCGATACAGGGGCGCATTTTCGATCCATTCAATGGCCGTCGCTGCCTGTTCCTCCGACACATGCACCAGTTCCGATAGCGCTCCCTGGGGAACGGCGAAACTCTGGTTGAGGCTGCGCACGATCAGGGCCGGAATGATGGCCAGCGTGAGCGGGATGCGCAGCCGAAGGGTGGTGCCTTTGCCGGGACGCGAATCAAGCTCGACTTTGCCGCCGATCTTTTCCACGTTGGTGCGCACTACGTCCATCCCCACCCCCCGTCCGCTGACGTTGGTCACGGCGGCGGCGGTCGAGAATCCGGGCAGGAAAATGAGTTGCAGCAGTTCGCGCTCGGACTGTTGCTCAGCGCGTTCGGCGGTGATCAGTCCGCGTTCGATCGCTTTCTGGCGGATCCGCTCCACCGCCATCCCTGCCCCGTCGTCCGAGATCTCGATCAGGACATGGCTGCCTTCCTGGAAGGCCCGCAGGCGCAGCATCCCTTCGGGATTCTTTCCCGCCGCGGCGCGCACCTCCGGCGGTTCAATGCCGTGATCGAGCGCGTTGCGGACCGCGTGCGTTAACGGATCCTTGATGGCTTCGAGCAGGCTTTTGTCCAGCTCGGTGTCCTGGCCTTCCATCTCCAGCCGTACCTTGCGGCCCAGGTCGTGCGAAAGGTCCCGCACCATGCGAGGAACCTTGGAAAACACGTTCGACACCGGCTGCATGCGCGCCTTCATCACCGATTCGCGCAAGTCGGCCGTCACCATATCGAGGCGGCGTGAAAGCAATGTCATGCGGGGATCGGCGGAGGTGGCCTGCAACACCTGGTTGCGCGTAAGAACCAGCTCGCCGACGAGATTCATCATCCGGTTGAGCAGCGAGATATCGACGCGCAGGGTGCTTTCGGCGGCGGAAGTCGGGATTGGCGCAGATACCGCCCCGGATTCCTGCGGACTGGCAGCGGGTGTGTGGCGCGGGTCTGCGGCGGGGAGCAGCGGCACGGGCGTTGCCGCTTCATCCGGATCGGCCTCAGGCTGCGGACCGTTGGGCCGGATCGGTTTTAATTTCTCGTTCCCCGGGGTCTGCAGCGCCTCCAGTTGATCGATCAACTCGGAATCGTCGCCGTGTCCTTCGCTCCCCTCCGATTCGATGGTTCTCAGAATGAGGCGCAGCCCGTCCAGAAGCTGCAGAAGACCAGTAATCACCTGCCGGTCCGCCTCCAGTTTCGCATCCCGGAGCAGCCCCAGCAGGTTTTCACCCGCGTGTGCCACCTTCTCCAGGCGCTTGAATCCCAGAAAACCCGTGGTCCCTTTAATGGTGTGCACGGAACGGAATATTTCCGCCAGCAGCCCGGTGTCGCCCGGCCGCGTCTCCAACTCGGTCAGGCTCCGCTCCATGCGATCCAGGCCCTCCTGGCTCTCGATCAGGAATTCTCGCGTCAGTTCGTCCATCACTCCGCTCTCGGGCCGCGCTCGAATTCCTCCCGCGGCGCGGGCGCCCTCGATTGGTTTATCGGAGAAACCGGGTGCGACTTGAGACGGACCAGGGACTGGAGGGACGAGGGACGAAGGGACCCTAATTCTGGGAAGGCAGGTCGAGGTGATCGATCACCAGGATCGGTACTGGTCCCTTTCCCGACTCGAGCTTGAGGCCGAGCTGCTCCTGAATGGCGGTGAAGATCGAAGGACCCGTGTCGGCTGATGCAGTGGCGGCTCCGGCTGGAGCATCGTCGGGGGTCCACTTCAGCGACAACTCGTATCGACCGTCAAGTCCGGTCTTGTCGACCACGATCCGCCCCAGCGATCGCGACAACTGCTCCGCCAGCAGCGCCAGCGTGTGATCGCTTCCCTTGATCGTGATCTGGCTGCTGCCGTTGTTGATGGTGGTCCCGTTGATTTTGGAAGGCTGAAACCGCGGTCCGCCTTTGGCCACGACCAGCGCGTAGATGGGCAGTTCGCGGGTCTCCTGGTGAACTTTCAACGCGAAACGGTCGGCCAGCAGAGCCTGCAGCATATGCTGCTTCTGCTCTCGCGCGGGAGCGGAATCGAGCCCCCGCAACTGGGCGTCGATGGCCGGATCGGATTTTGCCTCGAGGTCAAATCTTGCTGAACGCATCCATCCGGGGCCGCCCGAGATGCGCGACTCCAGCATGCCGAATGCGTATCGGATCAGTTCCATGGCGGTCACATTCTGCGCCTTGAAATTTCCATCCGACGCCGAACTCCATATGTGGGAATGCCCGGTTGTGTCGCCAGGGTTGGGGCGAATCACGGCCACGTCAAAGTCCGGCGAAGGCGCCGACGTGATACCAGCGGGTGCAGCTGTGCCGGTCTGGCTTGCCGCGGACTGGGCGAAGCAAAGAGGTATTGCCGTCAGCACAAGCGTGGCTGCGGCGCACACGAAGCGTTGGAGGCCGGGATGTGAAATCATGCCTTTCCCTCCCTCAACCCACGACGCGTCTCCATGCGGACTGGCGAGACTCTCGCTTTTGGACCCACCGCGTATGATGCTTCCATGTCGATGACGAACCCGTCCGTATCGGCGCTCAAGACTCTATACGAAGACGCCCTGAAAGCGGCACAGAATTCATACGCTCCCTACTCCGGATTCAAGGTCGGCGCGGCCCTCCGTCTGGCTGGCGGCCAAATCGTCACCGGGACCAATGTTGAAAATGTAAGCTACGGCCTCACCATATGCGCGGAACGCTCGGCGCTGGTGCGCGCCGTGTCCGAATTTGGCCCCGGCATTCGGGTTGCGGCCGTTGCCGTGGCCAACCTGAACGATGCGCCCAGCCCGCCCTGCGGAGCCTGCCGCCAGGTGCTGGCCGAATTCGTGCTGCCCGATGCGCCGGTCGCGTTTCCTGCGGCCACCGGGATGCGAGTGATGTCCTTTTCCGAGATCCTGCCGCTGGCCTTTGAGCTGAAGCTGAAGTGAGGCAGACACGATGAACGATGCGAAGTCCTCGCCGGGCGCTGCGAGCCAAGCCCTACCTCTCCACACCATCGACCTCATCCGCAAAAAGCGCGATGGCGGCACGCTGTCTGACGCCGAGATTCGTTTCCTGGTTGCGGGAACGGCCAATTCCTCCATCCCGCTTGAGCAGCTTTCCGCGTGGCTCATGGCCAGCCTTCTGCGCGGTCTTACGATGGATGAAATCCGCGCCCTGACCCTGGCCATGCGCGACTCCGGCGAGAAATTCTCTCCCGCGCGGCTGGGCAAGGTTGCCGTCGACAAGCACTCGACCGGCGGCGTGGGCGACAAGACGAGCTTCCTGGTTGCGCCCATCGCCGCGGCCTGCGGGCTGGCCGTGCCCATGATCAGCGGGCGCGCGCTGGGCCACACCGGCGGCACGGTGGACAAGCTGGAGTCCATTCCCGGATACCGCACCGCACTCTCCTTGTCCGAATTTGAAAATGTGCTGGCGGTTTGCGGGGCTTCCATTGTGAGCCAGACGCCAGCACTCGCTCCCGCCGACCGAGTCCTTTACTCCCTCCGCGACCGCACCGGCACGGTCGAGAGTCCCGGCCTGATTTGTGCGTCCATCCTGAGCAAGAAACTCGCCGCCGGTCTCGATGCGCTGGTGCTCGACGTGAAGACCGGTTCTGGCGCCTTCATGCGCAAGCGTGAGGACGCTGAATATCTGGCCGCGTTAATGGTCGCTACCGCCGAAGCTGCTGGAACCCGCACCGTCGCGCTGCTCACTGACATGGATCAACCGCTCGGCAACAGCGCCGGCAACTGGCTCGAGATCGCAGAGTGCCTTGAACTTCTGCGGGGCCGCCGCCCTGCGCACAGCGAAGATCTCCTCCAGCTTTCGCTCGCTCTCGCGGGATGGATGATCCATCTCGGCGGGAAGGCGCCGACTCCCGAAGCGGGATCGCAACTGGCTGACGCCGCTCTTGCCGACGGCTCCGCGCTCGCAGTATTTATGAAGATGGCCGATGCCCACGGCGCCGATATCTCCGTGTTCGAAAATGCTGAAGCGTTCCACAGGCCGGACATGACAAACGTGCTCAACGCCTGGGACACCGGCTATATCGCTGCCATGGACACAACCACCATCGGCTGGGCCGTGCAGCGCACCGGCGCCGGCCGCGAACCGGCAGATGACTCCGAAGCCCCCCGCGAATCGTTAGGATGGGAGCCGGTCGATCCCCATGCCGGAATCATCTTCCATGCCCGCCGCGGCGACCGCATCGAAAAGGGGCAGCCGCTCGCCACCCTTTACGCCACCACGCCGGAACAACTCGCTGAATCCATCGACCTGCTTGAACGGGCAGTTCGCATCTCTCCGAAGCCGCCGCGCGCCGTGCCCCTCATCCAGCGCGTGTTCACTCGCAAAAATGCAGAGGCCTATCTCGGGGATGCTGTTAAGGTAAAAAAAGACAGCTCTTAGCCCTTAGCCCTTAGCTCTTAGCTTCCAGTTGCGGTCCGCTGGACTACCGGCTTGATTCCTGCAAACTCAGAATCCGCCCCCTTGCTCCATACTCACGAGCGGGAGCTAATAGCTAACAGCTAAAAGCTGATAGCTGTTTTTCAGGAGCGCCATTGGCTCGCTTTACCGGGATACTTGGAATTCTGGCTGTGCTTGCCGCTGCGTGGCTCGGATCGACCGATCGTCGCCACATTCGCTGGCGCACGATTGCCTGGGGCCTGGGACTTCAATTCACG
The DNA here is from genome assembly GCA_036489245.1 of Occallatibacter sp. Taxonomy (GTDB): domain Bacteria; phylum Acidobacteriota; class Terriglobia; order Terriglobales; family Acidobacteriaceae; genus Telmatobacter. Next base: position 19,879 of record DASXGD010000387.1, read on the forward strand.
TTTGCGTTCCTGGTTCTTCGCTTCGACTTCGGGCAACGCGCCATGCGATGGGCCGGCGATGTTGTCACCAACATGCTTTCCGCCACGTTCGCCGGAACCCGAATCCTCTTTGGCGAACTTGGCCTGCCCAATGCCGGTGCGTTCGGCCGGGTCATTGCGCCCGCATCCGGATCCATCTTCGCGTTCCAGGTCCTTCCCACCATCATCTTCATCTCCGCGTTTTTTGCGGTCATGTACCATATCGGGCTCATGCAGGTGATCATTCGCGGCATGGCCTGGATCATGCTCAAGACCATGCGCATCTCCGGCGCCGAGAGCATGAACGTGGCCGCTTCCATCTTCATGGGCCAGACTGAAGCGCCGCTTACCATCCGGCCATTTCTACCTCGCGCCACACGCAGCGAATTGATGACCATCATGACCAGCGGCATGGCCCACGTTTCGGGCGGCATTATGGCCATGTACATCTCTCAGGGAGTAGAAGCGCGGCACCTTCTTTCGGCTGTGATCATGACCTCGCCGGGCACCATTCTCATGGCCAAGATGCTGGTGCCGGAGACGGCCGTTCCCGACACCGAGGGACGCGTTGTGATCCCCAAGAGCGAGGAGCACAAAGAAGAGAACCTGATTGGAGCCATCGCCCGCGGAACCATCGATGGCGGCAAACTGGCCATGAATGTCGCGATCATGCTGATTTCGTTCCTGGCTCTTGTCGCGCTGCTCGACATGCTGCTGGCATGGGTCCACGGCGGACTGCCCTGGTTCCCGTCCAGTCTCGGACAGATTCTCGGCTTCGTGTTCGCGCCCATCGCCTGGCTCATCGGCGTGCCCTGGCATGATGCGGGTGCCATCGGCAACCTGCTCGGGACCCGCATGGCGCTCAATGAAGTGATCGCCTACATCGGCCTGGGCGCGGAAAAGGCCTCGCTGAGCCCGCGATCGTTCACCATCGCGACCTTCGCGCTGTGCGGATTTGCCAACCTGGGATCGATCGGCATGCAGATCGGCGGCATCGGCGCCCTCGTCCCCGAACGCCGCAACGAACTCGCGCAACTAGGCGTCCGCGCCATGCTCGCCGGCACCATGGCCAATTTGATCAGTGCGTCGATTGCGGGGATGTTCCTGGGCTAGCTCCGACACAGTCCGGGCCCTCATTCGTTCCCGACTCTGAATCCTAATCCCCAAACCGCGCCATCCCCCGCGCCTTCGCCTTGGCTGCTTCCTCTTCGCGATTTCGATGCGGCGCCGTGGTTTCGAGAGACGTGAGCAACCTTCCTGAAGCCGCCGCAACTTCCTCCACCGCCTGGTTGAAAGCCGCTTCGTTCGCCTGCGAAGGCTTGGAGAAGCCGCTGATCTTGCGCACGTACTGTATTGACGCAGCGCGAATCTCCTCTTCCGTCACCGGCGGGTCAAAGTTGAACAGCAGCTTGATATTTCGGCACATTGCCCTGCTCCTCGCGAAGATCTTCTGCTCTTCGTGATTATTTGCTTCTTCGTACCCTCCTTGCAACTTCGCAATCTGCGTCGTCCCAAGCAACACTCCCCGGGCTCGCAGGCTTCCAAGCCTCAGGTTAGTGGCGATCCGTCCGGCAACCATCGAATCGCGACGAGCCGAACACCAAGGCTCTCGCCATCGCGCGAAGAGCCGTGAAAGACGGTACTATGGCAACCTTGTCCCCGGCTGCACGCCCCGCGAATCTCCCGCGGAATCGAAGGCGATTTTTGTTTATCGCCTTTGCCATAGGATTCCTCGTCGGGGCCGCCATCGGCTGCTACTTCATCAGTTCCAACTGGCCTTACCGCTTCCGCAAGATCAGGCCGCTGCTCGAAGACGATCTCGCCAGCCAGGTCGAAGTTACTTCCTATCACCGCACCTACTTTCCGCATCCTGGTTTTGTGGCCACCGGCCTTACGCTGCGCCGCAAGACCGCGCTGAATCTTCCCCCGTTCGGACATGCCGAAAAAATGCTGGTCCAGGGCCGGTGGCGCGATCTTCTGCTGTTGCAGCAACGCGTGATGACGGTCGAAGTCACCGGCCTGCACATTGTCATACCGCCCATTGGCAGTCGCGCCAATCGGATGAATTTTCCTCCCGGCAGCAGTTCCGATTTCACCGGCCCTGACACCGCGGTCGAAATGTTCAAATTCCACAACGCCGTATTCGAGATGATGAAGAACGATGGTAGCCGGCTGATCTTCCCCATCCGTGAACTGGACCTGGCGCACTTCGAGAAAAACCAGGCCGTTAATTATTCGGTAGACATGCAGAATGCAATCCCGTCCGGGCGCATTCAGGCGCGGGGTACCTTCGGTCCTCTGAATGCGAAACAGATTGGCGTCACTCCGGTGTCGGGCAATTTCACGTTCACGACGGTCAACCTGCAGGATGTCGGCAACATCGCCGGTACCCTCGGGTCGAAGGGCGAATTTCGAGGTCCCCTGGGCGCAATCGATGCCGAGGCTGACAGCCTCACGCCCAACTTTTCAGTAGGTGACGGCAAGCCAACGCGCATCGCCGCATCGATCGAGTGCACCGTGAACGGCGTCAATGGCGACGTTGCGATCCACAACATCGAAGCGCACACCGGCAAGACAACCGTCCGCGCCATCGGTACGGTGCAGGGCTCAGACGGCCAGGACTCGTCTGGCAAAGAGAGCAATTTCGACATCGATGTGCAGGCCGGCGGGGCGGAAGATGTGCTGCGGCCATTCATCCACGACGACGTCCCCATCACCGGATCGGTCTGGCTGCGCAGCCACGCCCATCTCGCGCCTGCTGGCGAGGGAGGCGGCTTCCTCCACCGCCTGCATGTGACCGGAGCATTCAACGTTCCTGCCGAGCGCCTCTCCGACCGCGTCACGGAAAAGAGCCTCTCCGCCTTCAGCGAGCGCGCCCAAGGCAAGAAGACACCTGATTCCGGCGAGGACGGAGACAAGAATTCCTTGCCTGCAGCCGATGTGCTTTCGGCGGTCAAAGGGCCGGCTGAAATTCGGGACGGAATTGCTTCGAGCCGGCATCTCACGTTCAACGTCCCGGGCGCACAGGCTGACCTCGGCGGCACATTCAATTTTCACAACAAAGCGGTCCACCTGGTCGGAAACTTGCGCATGGATACCGACATTTCGCACACCGCGACCGGTTTCAAATCCTTCCTTCTCAAACCGCTCGCACCGTTCTTTAAAAAGAAGAAGGCCGGCGCGCTGGTTCCCATCGCGGTCACGGGGGAGCCCGGGCACTACCAGGTCACCCAGGACATTCTCCACAAAAAGTAGACGTCGCTGCCGCTCTACTCCGCCTCGCCGCGCCTGCGCCGCAAACGATAGTAGATCGTCAGCAGTGCCACCGTGCCGCAACTCAACAGGCTCGCAGCCATGCCGAGAATCAGCGACGGATCGCGCTGATACAGCCCGTGAACAATCCCGATGGCCTGCAGCACGCTGAAGCCACCAAACGTGATCAGAGAGATGCCCTCGTCGCTCTTCTTGCGCCACACCGCGATCGCCTGCGGCACGAAGAGGAGAGCGTTACAAAATAGTCCCAGGCCGAACATCAGGGCCACAAATTCCTTCATTCCAGTCCTCTTTCGTCACCCCCGGCGGGGGCCATGGTTTCACTCATTACATTGCGAACTTACAAGCGAGCAGATTTGACCCAACCGATCCCATTTTTACACGCAAATCGTGCAAATTTTTCCATGTAACTCTTTTATTTTCATACATTTTGTCACGGCAACCTGCCATCCGGACGGGGGGCGCATCACACTATTCCGGAGGTTGAACATTCGATGACAAAGATCGCATGGATCGTTGCGGGCGTCGCGATCGGCACCGGATTGGGTGCCCTGTTTGTTCCGGTCGGCCGGAACATCCAGGAGGCCCACGCACAGGAGATGGCCCCTGCGCCGGCTCAGCCCGAAATCAAGGCGGCCCCTGCCACCCCGATTGCGGAGAAAAAAGCCGAGTTGGGCGACGACCGGACATGGAATCCACTGTGGGACGAGTTCATCGAGAGGGCGCTGCCTCCAGAGATGCTTTCGCCCGCCGTGGCCAAGGCCGTCAAACCGTTCTGCCCGCGATTCACCTCGCTGAGCGACGTAGACAAGCGTACCTTCTGGGCCTATTTCTTCCAGGCCCTGGCCGGTGCAGAAGCGGGCCTCGTCCCCACTCGCAGCGTGCGCCACATGGATCCTGAACTGCAGGTCAGAGACGACGTGACTCACCGCATGGTGCGCCAGCAAGGCCTTTTGCAGCTTACCTACATGGATCAGGAGCGGTACGGGTGCGACTTTGACTGGGAAAAGGACAAAGAACTGGATGAACACGATCCGGCGAAGACCATCCTTCAACCCCGAAACAATCTGCTCTGCGGAGTGAATATCATTCGCAACCAGTTGATCGAACAGCACCGGCCGCTTTTGAGCTCAAGCAGTTATTTCTCTACACTGCAGCCCGGCACGATCAGCGTCAAGGTCTTTCTCAGGCAGATGGCCAACGTGCCCGAACCGTGTGGCCAAAAGCCGCGCAAGGAGCGCGTGGAGCAGCCGGTGCGCGAGACAACAGTGTCGATGCCTTCCCCGTCATCGCAGCCGCCAACAACCGTTCGATCGTCGTTCGCCTCCCAGTCTGAAACAAACCAATCTGAAACAAATGTGACGCACTGACAGGGATACCGAAGGGCTGCAACTCAGCAGGAAGACGATCGGCTCAAGCCCGTGTCGTACAGTATCCCTGATGAGTTCTGAATACTTCGATCAGGTGTCTGAGGCGGCGGGATATCTGCGCAACAGGCTGGGCGCATCGGCGACGAAGCTCAGCCCCCGCTTCGGCATCGTCCTCGGCTCGGGGCTTGGCGCGGTGGCCGATGCCGTGGCCGAACCCGTGATCGTTCCCTATGCCGACATTCCCTACTTTCCTCAATCGACGGTGGAAGGTCATTCCGGCCGCATCGTGGCCGGGAATCTGGGCGGCGTCGCGGCCATCGTCATGCAGGGGCGTGTGCACTTCTACGAGGGCTACTCGCCGGCGCAGGTCACATTCCCCGTGCGGGTTCTGGGCGCACTGGGCGTGCAGGCGGTTATTCTCACCAACGCCGCCGGCGGTATTCATGACGGCTATCAAATCGGCCAGCTGGTGGCCCTGTCCGATCACATCAACTTCATGGGCTGGAACCCGCTCATCGGCCCCAACGAGCCGCGCTTCGCCGCTATCCCCGGAGCCGGACTGCGCTTCTTCGACATGACGGAAGCCTATTCGAAACGTCTTCGCGCTTTGGCAAAGGAAGCAGCGGCGGGTGAGGGCATCGACCTCGTCGAAGGCGTCTACCTGGCCACGCCTGGACCTAGCTTTGAGACTCCAGCGGAAATTCGCGCGTTCCGAGCCATCGGCGCCACGCTGGTGGGCATGTCCACTGTTCCAGAAACGATCGTGGCGCGGCACATGGGCATCGAGGTGCTGGGCATTTCATGCGTCACCAATCTTGCCGCAGGCCTGGGCGCCGAAAAGCTCAGCCACGCCGAAGTCTTTGAAGCCGGACGGCGCGTTCAAGACCGTCTCGCCGCACTGCTCAAGCGGCTGGCTCCCGCCATCGCCGCGGCAGGGGAGTCTGCCCATCCGCAAAAGGTCGAGCCGTGACCGGCCTGTTGCCGCCCACCCAGCCGCTGTCGTTTGTCCCCGTAATCATTGGAATCGCCGGCTGTTCAGGTTCAGGCAAAACGACTCTCGCGGTCGAACTGGCGCGCACCCTCGATGGAATTCACTTCCCCATCGACCACTACTATCGCGATCTGGCTCATCTTCCCATGGCTGAACGGACCCGCCAGAATTTCGACGACCCGGCACTCATCGAGAGCTCTCTGCTGGCAGCTCAGCTGGAGGCACTGGCGCGAGGTGCGGCGATCGAGCGGCCCTTGTATGACTTTGCCACGTACACCCGGATCGCGGGCCGCAGTGAAACCGTGCGAAGCCACCGCTTCGTGATTGTCGAGGGATTATTCACGCTGGTCTATCCCGAATTGCTTCCCCTTTACCAACTGCGCGTCTACGTCGACACTCCCGACGCTGTGTGCTTCGAGCGCCGCCTGCGGCGCGACATCCTTGAACGAGGACGCACTCCGGAATCGGTGCTTGAGCAATACGCCGCCACCGTGCGTCCCGCCGCCGAGATATGCATACGGCCCTCGGCGAAGCGTGCCGACCTGATCGTCGACGGCGCCGGCGCGCTGGATTGGAAAGTGGAGCAAGTCGTGGCGGAACTACGCAAACGAGGATTCGCTTAAACCTTCCCGTTTTGATTCGTCGCGTACCATTTCTGATCCTGCCACAAAAGTTTCACTGGACATTCAATCCAGTGTGCGTCGATTTGCGTAGTCTGAATGTAAGGCAATCCTTCATGCCAACTTTGGAAAGAATACGGGTGAAAGCTGCGGCGTGTCTGCGCCAGGGCATTTCTCCGCGGCGTCTCGCACTGGCACTGTCACTCGGCTTCGCCCTCGGGTGCATCCCGATTGTTGGACTTCCGACCGCGCTGTGCGCCATGATCGCACTGACATTCCGGCTGAACCAGCCGCTCATCCAGGCCGCCAATTACGCCGCCATGCCCTTCCAGTTGGCCTTGATTGTGCCCCTGGCGCGGCTGGGCGCAAAGCTCATTCCCGTGGCCTCCGATCGGGATCTGAATCTTGCGATGCTGTCTCATTCACCGGCGCAGTTGCTGGCCTCCTCGCCGCGACTGGTCATCCAACTAGGCGGCATGGCGGGCCAGGCGTTGCTGGCATGGCTGGTCATCGCCGTCCCGGTCGTGATGCTGCTGACCTACTCTCTGACCTTGGTCCTGCGGCGTGTGCCCGCCGTGGCCGAGGCTAAAGCGGCGAACTAACGCTTTACTCCTCGCGCAACGTCGTTGCCGGATCGATGCGCGCGATTCGCAGGGTGGGCGCCACGGTTGCCAGAAGCGTGATGAGGGTCAGCGTCGCGACAACTGCCACGATGGTAGGCGCGTCGTACACGCCAACACCGTAGAGCACGGTGCGCATCACGCGCAGGGTGATGGCGCACAGGAGCAGTCCCAGGCATATACCGGCGGCCGACGCGCGCAGGCCTGAGCCTCCCACCTGCGCCATGGCCTGGCGAATAGTCGAGCCCAGCGCCATGCGGATGCCGATTTCACGTGTCCTCTGCGCCACCATGTTGGCCACCAGGGCAAAGATGCCAACCGCGCTCAACAGCAGCGCCAGGCCAGCCATGGCGCCGAGGAGTGCGACTTCGATGCGTTGCGTTGCGAGGGTCTCGGCCTGGAGATCGTTCATACCGTAGAACCCGGAGAAGGGAAGTGCCGGATCGGCGCTGGCCAGAGCGCGTTGCATCTGCGCCGTAAGGCCCTCGACGGGCGCGGCGGTGCGCACAATCCAGCTGGGCTGGAACCACACGTGCACCATCGCGAGTATCTGCGGGCCCAGCTGCGTAGCGGGAATGTACATGGTCTCTTCGCTCTGCAGTGGGGCGGTCGGGTTCAACCCGGAGGAAAGCTGGGTGTCGGCCACTACGCCGACAATCATGGTTCCGGTATCGACCGTGCGGCCCACGGGGTTCTCGCCGGGGAAATATTTTTGAGCGAAGGTCCGGTTAACGATGGTGACTCGTTGTGTATCCGGTCCGTCGGAGCCGGTGAAATCGCGGCCCGACACGAGCGGCATTTCGAGGGTGGCGAAGTAGCCCGGGGTGACGTAGACGACATCCGTGCCCACCGTCTTGCCGGCAAGGGGACCGTTGTGCAGGACAACGCCATCATTGAGGGTTCGCTCAAATGGCAAGGAGAGGCCCATCCCGGCGTTGCGCACCCCGGGGATACGCCGCATGGCGGCGATGCTGGTATCGAGCAGGTGGCGGAAGTTGGCCGGATCGTGATAGCGCGCGTCGTCGAGTGATGCTTTGGCAACCATCACGCCGTTGGGATTGAAGCCCGGCGGCAGAGTTTGAAGATGAATCAGGGTGCGAATCAACAGGCCGGAGCCCGCCAACAGCACAACGGTGAGTGCCACTTCGGAGGCAATCAACACCTGGCGCAGACGAAGCCGGTCTCCCCCCGCTACGGACCGGCTGGCCATCGAGGAGCGCAGGTCGACGCGGCGGACCGCCAGTGCTGGCAACATACCGAAGAGGACCGCGGTGAGGAACGAAACTGCCATAGTGAAGGCCAGAACGCCCAAGTCAAGGGGGACATGCGAAACGGGCAAATAATTCTTGGGAAGCAGCGACAGCAGCCCACGGAGCGCGACAAAGCCCACGCCCACGCCCGCCGCGCCGCCGCTGATTCCGAGCAGCAGGCTTTCCGTCCAGAACTGCTTCTGCACCTGCCAGTGCGAGGCGCCGAGGGCCAGGCGGGTGGCCACCTCCGACTGGCGGCGCACCATGTGGACTACGGCGAGGCCGGCGAGATTGGCGCAGGCGATGAGCAGGATGAACCCCGCGGCCACCATGAGTGCCAGCGCCTTCGGCCGCAGTCCCGAGGTCTGTCCTTTCTGCAGCGGAACGAAGTAGTACTCGTAGCGCGAACCGGGATTGCTCCGCTCCATGCTCGCCACGTGGTCGGCCCAGGCGCGGCCCAGTTCTGCATTGGCCTCCTGCCACGTGGCACCATCGCGCAGCCGGGCGATGGAGAGGTAATTGGTGCCGCTGCCCTCACCCTGGCGGCTGGGTTGGATCGCCGTGTAGAGGTCGGCGTCGAACGGCGTAGTAGTCGCCCTCTGCGGAAGGACGCCAATGACCGTGTAGGGCTCGCCCTTCAGGTGGATCGCACGTCCCACCAGGGCGGGATCGGCGCCGAAAGTATTCCGCCACAGGGCGCAGCTGAGGATCGCTGCCTTCGGCCCGTGCGGCTGGTCTTCGGTCTCTAGGAAGTTTCGGCCCAGCAGGGGACGAACGCCGAGAACATCAAGATAATGCGCCGAGATGCGCCCCTGGTGAACATACTGCACCTGCTCGCCGGCCTGCAGGTTCACGCCCGAGCCTCCGGGGCTCGAAACCGCGGAGATCACAGACGGGACATCGTCGCGCAGCGATTCCCATTGGGCTCCGTCGACCCAGTGCGATTCATCGGACGCCTTTGCGCCCTGGACGCGCATGAAGACTGTGCCCATGCGATCGGGATGCGGATAGGGTAGGCTCTTCAAGAGCAGCGCGTTCACGATGGAGAAGATGGCGGTGTTGGCGCCGATGGCCAGCGCCAGGGTAACGATCACCGTACCGGTAAATCCCGGATTGCGTCCCAACTGCCGCAAGGCGTATCGAAAGTTCTGTCCTGTCGCTGCCATGCCCGACCTCCTGCGCGCGAGTTTTCCCGTGGTATCGAGTACGCGATTCGATGCCAGATCGTTCCGCATCATACTTGCGGTGCATTCGGCACACCAGTGGGGTGGCTGTCCGGGGTACCCGCGGACAGGTCTTCGTCAGTGGGGTGGATGTGGCAACCTAGAACGTGGAGGAATTTCCCCGTCATGTCCGCCAATCCGCAAATCGATCCCATGGCCGCCGTTTGTGTGTGCTCCGAACTTCACGCCTGGGAAGCCGGGGGCGCCCAGTCCGCCGAAGCACTTTCGCAGTGGGTCGGCGCCCGCCTGGCCGCGCACGAAGCCGCGCTGGCCGCCCTCCTCGCCATTGATACGCCGCGCACCCCGGAAAACACACTTCGCCTGTTTGACGCAGCCGTCGAGCAGCTTAGCCTCGCCGGTTCGCAGGCTGGCGTGCTCAACTCCGTTGCTGCCGACCGGGCGGTTCGCGACCAGGCCCAGCTTGAGGCCCAGCGGATCGCCATGGCCGGTTCGGCCCTGAGCCTGAATCGCGCCGTTTATGACGCCCTGGTCGCCATGAGAATCGACGGCTGCAACCCGGCTACTACTCACTATGTTGAGCGCACCCTCCTCAGCTACCGTCTCGCCGGCGTGGACAAAGACGATGCGACGCGCGCCCACCTGCAGTCGCTGCACGAAAAGGCCACCCAGCTTTCGCTCCAATTCAGCCGCAATATCCAGGAAGGAGCCAAAACCATCCTGGCCACCCAGGCCGAACTCGACGGCCTGCCGCCCGACTATCTCGGTCGTCACCAGCCCGACGCCGATGGACAGATCACCCTCTCTACCGACCAGCCCGACATGCAGCCTGTCATGACCTTTGCCAACAGCGCCGCCCTGCGCGAGCGCATGTTCCTGGCCTACAACACGCGCGCCTACCCGGCCAACAAGGAATTGCTGGAGCAACTCCTCGCCACCCGCCAGGAAATCGCCACCGTGATCGGGTTCCGCAGCTGGGCCGACCTGGCCACGGCTGACCAGATGATGGGCTCGGCGGCCAACGTGCGCACGTTCCTCACCAAACTCGACGAGGCCAGCCTCGATGGCGCCCGCCGCGAGGTTGAACAGGTGCTCGAGTTTGCGCGCGGCCGGCATCCAGGTCTTCAGTCAATCGACATCACCAGCCGCGGTTACTGGTACGAGCAGTTTCGCCGCTCGGCGTACGATTTCGACTCCCAGTCCGTCCGGCCATACTTTCCTTACGCCAGGGTCGAGGCCGGCGTGCTCGAGACTGCCGCGCGCCTGTTCAAGGTCGAATTCCGCCCTTCCCCCGTACCCGGCTGGGACCCGGCAGTTTCTGTCTTCGAAGTGCGCGAGGACGGCAAATTGGTGGGCCGGTTCTATCTCGACATGCATCCCCGCGAGGGCAAGGACAAGTGGTTTTCCGCCGCGCCGGTGGTCACGGGCGTGCGCGGCCGCTATCTGCCTGAAGCCGCGCTCATCTGCAATTTCCCGGGAGGCGATCCGAACGATCCGGGCCTTCTTCAATACAACGACGTGGTCACGTTCTTTCACGAATTCGGCCACCTGATGCACGCCATTCTCGGCGGCCACACCGAGTGGGCCGGCCTCTCCGGCTTCGCCACCGAGGGCGACTTCATCGAAGTTCCATCGCAGATGCTTGAAGAATTCTTCCGCGACGAGAAATTGCTGCAGTCCTTCGCCCGGCACTACGAGACCGGCGAAGTCCTGCCCGCGGAACTCATCCAGAACTTGAAGCGCGCCAGCGCGTTTGGCCGCGCCGACGGCATGCGCACCCAGCTTTACTACACCACCCTCTCGCTCGATCTGCACGACCAGGATCCCGCCGGCATCGATCTCGATCGGATCATCAAGCAGCTCTACCAGCGGTTCCAGCCGTGGACCTGGCTCGAAGGCAACCGGATGTACTCGAGCTTCGGGCATCTCACAAGCTATTCGTCGAACTACTACACGTACGCCTTCGATAAGGTGATTGCGCTCGACTTCTTCGCCCAGTTTGATCCCGCTGACCTGCTTGGCAGCGAAGCCGGTGCCCGTTATCGCAAGACAGTGCTCGAACAGGGCGGCTCCAAGCCCGGCCGTCACATGGTCCGCGACTTCCTCGGCCGCGACGAGGAGTTCCAGGCGTTTACCAGATGGCTGAATGAGGAATTTGAAGAGCAGTTATCAGCCGCTAGCTCCTAACTCGGGTGCCCCATCCTGGCCGCGGCCCTTGTTGTTTGCGGTTGAAGAGAAACAAACGCTCCGTGTCCCACCCTTGCGACTTTTTTCTATCGCAAGGGTGGGAGACCACGAACCCAAACCGTTCTTTTTCGTCCACCGCAGGTCGGCAACACCAGTGTGAGACAAGGTGGGATAGTACGATGCTGGTGCGATGACGTCTCTGACCCGGAGGTTCCTATGCCCCCCTACCAAGTCGCCCAGGTCAACATCGGCCGCATTCGCGCCGAGCTCGACGATCCCATCATGGCCGGATTCGTCAACCGGCTCGACGAGATTAACGCCCTTGCCGATGCCAGCCCCGGTTTCGTCTGGCGCCTCAAGACCAACGAGGGCAATGCGACTTACTTCCGCCCCTTCGGAGACGAGCGCACGCTGCTCAACATGTCGGTCTGGCAGGACATTGATTCTCTTCGCCACTACGTCTACCAGACCGCGCACCGCGAAGTCCTTCGTCAACGCCACGCCTGGTTCGAGAAGTTCGAAGGCAGCTTCATCGCGTTGTGGTGGGTGCCCGCGGGGCACATTCCCGGTATCGACGAAGCCAAACGACGCCTCGCCCATCTGGACGCGCACGGCCCCACCCAGTTCGCCTTCACATTCAACTTCATCTTCGAGCCCGACGACGAATTTCAGCAATCAATCAACTGGTCGTCATTCGAGCCCTGCCATGCAAACTGATCCAACAAGTTTATTGATCACTGGAAACTGACAACTGAAAACTGACCACTGTCGTATGACTCCGTCTGACTTTCGCCGCATCGCTCTCAGCCTTGAGGGCGCCGAGGAAGGCTCGCACATGGGCTCGCCGGATTTCCGCGTGGGCGGCCGCATCTTTGCCACCCTCGCGGCGCAGGCCCAGGGCTATGGAAATCTCATGCTCACCCCTGAGCAGCAGGCCCTGTTTGTAGCCGAGGAGCCTGGCGTGTTCCTTCCCGTCCACGGCGGCTGGGGCCGCAATGGCGCCACCCATCTGAAGCTCTCCGCGGCCACCGAAGACCTCGTCTACGGCGCACTGCAAACGGCATGGAAGCTGCGCATCGAAAAGAACCGCACCGTCAGCAAAAAGACCCGCGCTCCCGCAAGGAAGAAAAAGTCCGCATCCGAGTAAGGACTGGCTCATCTCTACCTTCTGAGATTCGGAACAGGGTTTCTGAATTGGAGGTTCAGCGTGAAGGTTGGAGTTTTAGGATCGGGCGAAGTAGCGAGGACTCTGGCAGGCGGTTTTCTCAAGCACGGGCACGACGTGACACTGGGCTCCCGAACCCCGGCCAAGTTGCAAGACTGGGCGGCCGCCAATCCAAAAGGCAAGACGGGCACCTTCGCCGCCGCGGCCGAGTTCGGTGAATTGATTGTCCTCGCGGTCAAGGGCTCCGCAGCGTCTGAAGCGCTGCGTCTCGCCGGGGGAAAGAATCTCGCCGGCAAGGCTGTGATCGATGCGTGCAACCCCATTGCCGATGCCCCGCCTGTCAACGGCGTGCTTTCCTTCTTCACCTCGGTGAACGAATCCCTCCTCGAACACCTGCAGCGCGAATTCCCGGCCGCTCACCTGGTGAAAGCGTTCAATTCTGTCGGTTCGCATCTCATGATCAATCCGCAGTTTGAAGGCGGCAGACCCACGATGTTCATCTGCGGCAACGATGCCACGGCAAAGAGCTTGCTCACCGGCATTCTGGATCAGTTCGGCTGGGAAACGGTCGACATGGGAACAGTCGAAGCCGCGCGCGCCATAGAGCCGCTGTGTATACTGTGGTGCATTCCCGGTTTTCTGCGCAATGAGTGGACACACGCATTTAAGCTGCTGAAAAAGTAGACAGCTCCCTGGGTGCCCTGCCATTGCCGCGTCTTTCTTTGCGGCCAGGGCAGGTGTGCACGAAGCTGACTCGCGTTCATGGTGTCCGATGACAAGCACCAAAGACTTCCAGGGCCGATGGGCCTTGATCACCGGCGCCAGCGCCGGGATCGGGGTCGCGCTGGTTCATGAACTCGCCCGTTGCGGCACAAAGTTGATTCTCACCGCCCGGCGCAAGGACCGCCTCGATTCCCTCGCCGCGGAACTCGCCGCCAAGGGAAGCGATGTCCGGATCGTCGCCGCCGACCTCAATGACCCTGCAGCGGCGCAGCAGATCTACGACGCTACTGAGGGAGCGGGTCTTCCCGTCGACATCCTCGTCAACAACGCCGGGCTTGGCCAGTACGGCGTGTTTTATACCAACCCGATTGAGCAGGAAGCGGGCCAGATCCGCGTGAATTGCGAATCCATGGTGCGCGTCGCGCGGCTCTTCGTGCCCCGCATGGTCGAGCGCCGCCGCGGCTGGGTGCTGGTCACTGCGTCGACGGCCAGTTTTCAGCCCTTGCCGTACCTCACGACCTATGCCGCCACCAAGGCCTTTGACCGCTTCTTCGCGCTCGGCCTCGCGCAAGAAGTGAAGCGATTCGGCGTCAAAGTAACTTGTCTGTGTCCGGGACCGACGGAAAGTGAGTTCTTCGATGTCTCCGGCGCCGTAACTCTCAAGCGCGGCTTGCAGTCCGCTGAAGAAGTGGCCCGTATCGGCATCGCCGCTCTGGCCCGAGGCAGACGCACGGTCATTCCCAACCTCGCAGGCCGGTCCATCGCGTTCGCCGTTCGGCTGGTGCCGGTCGGATTCGTCACCAGCTTTATCGAGAAGTTTGCCCGCCCCTCGCCGCGGGCCAACTGAATTTGCATTTCTCCGGTATCGCATTGCATGATTGCCGAGTGCCCGTGCCTGCCACGGCCAGATTGCTCAAGCGGAGAAATGCTTTGCCCAAATTCGTGATCGAGCGCGAAATTCCCAAAATCGGCGATGCCACACCGGAAACCCTGAAAGCTATCTCACAAACCTCCTGCGGGGTACTGCGCAAGCTGGGCCCCGAGATTCAATGGCTGCAGAGTTACGTGACCGACGACAAGATCTACTGCGTCTACATCGCGCCGGACGAAGCCATGGTGCGGCAGCACGCCGAGATGGGTGGTTTTCCCGCGAATCGCATTTCGCAGGTGCGCCGGATCATCGACCCAACAACGAGCGAGTAAGTAAGTTTACTATCATCGAAAAGGTTGCCTTCGTGCGCATCTATTTGCGCTGATAATGCGTGCCTCCTCAAGCCTGGAGCCAGGAACAACGTAATTTGCCCGTTCGACATCTCACTTGCCGTGTGTGATTTATCCGTAGCGGAGTTAGCCGCGATACGGAGCTTAGACAAGGAGATCAGGGCAATGAAACTGGATCGTTCCCCCCAGCCCTTCCTGCTCGGCGCAGCCATTCTTCTAGGCGGCGCCATGGTAATCGCAGGCTGCAACAAATCGCATCCCGACGAGAAACCCGCCGTGACCACTTCGCTGAGCGGCGCGAATCTGAGTGATGTCAGCGTATCGCAGGACCGCGAGAAGGGTGTCATGACCCTCAGCGGCAACGTTGACGGTGAAGACGCCAAAAAACGTGCGGAGAAGCTGGCTCAAGAGGCGGCTCCCGACTACACCATCGCCAATGAGATTGGCGTGCGTCCTCCAGAGGTAGCCAACGCCGGATCGGTCGCTTCCAACCTCGATTCTGCTATCGAGGACAACTTCAAGGCCGAGATAAAGGCCCATCAGAACCTCGACGACCAGAGCATTCACGCTTCTGCGAAGAATGGCACGCTGGTGATCAAGGGCAGTGTCAAGACCAGCGCACAAAAGAAGGAAGTTGGCACCCTGGCCAAGCAGGTGCCCAACGTGCAGCAGGTCGTGAATGAACTCGAAGTCAAGCCCGGGAAGCATTCCACGCCCAGTTCCTAGCCCGGCTCAAACTTGACCGGACTAAACCTCTCCGCTTTAACCACGCAGGCACTCTCCCTGGTCTTCTCCGCAACGGAGCAGGCCTGGGAGAGCGTTGCATTTTCAACCCCATCCTCGCGGCTCTCCGTGCAATCCTTTCCCTAACCAATTTCCAAAGCAGACCGCGGGTGCGTGCCTCAAGGTCTTGAATCACCCTAACGACATCACCAGCTTGCCGAAGTGGCTAGCTTCTTCCATGCGGCTTAGGACCTGGGGAGCGTGGGTCCAGGGAAAGTCCTCGCCGACCGGCCGCATCTGGGTGAGCGCGATGGCCTTGTTCATATCCATGAAATCCTGGCGCGATCCGACGTAAATCCCCCGAATGCGCGCCTGCTTGTGCAGAATGGCAGCCATCGGCAGTTGTTCGCCCGGTCCTGACAGGACGCCCACCTGCGCCACCGTTCCTCCCATGCGCAAGGCGCGCAACGAGCGGGGAAGGGTCCCCACTCCGCCCACTTCGACCACCAGGTCCACGCCTTCTCCGCTCTGCTCCACGGCCCAGCGATCCCACTCTGGAGTTTCGCGGTAATTCAAACCCGCATCGAGTCCCAGGTCATAGGCGCGCTCCAGTTTCTCATGGCTGCCGGAAACCCCCAGCACGCGCGCTCCTCGCAAGCGCGCGAATTGCAGCGAAAAGATGGCCACCCCACCCGTGCCCTGAATGAGCACCGTGCCTCCGGGCTTGAGATCGCTGGCGCACAGCGCGTTCCAGGCCGTTACCCCCGCGCAGGGCAGCGTCGCGGCTTCCTGGTAGCTCAGGTGGTCGGGAATCGCCACCAGCCCGTTTTCATTGAACGCCACAAACTCGGCAAGCGTGCCGTCGATATCCCCGCCCAGCGCGCCGCGCACCTTGGCGGGGGTGGGCGGCCCATCCAGCCAGTTCTGCATGAAAATGCCTGCCACGCGGTCTCCCGGCTTCCACTGGGTCACGCCCGGCCCCAGCGCCATCACTTCGCCGGCGCCGTCGGAGCAGGGCACCCGCGGCAGCTTGAGTTTGGGGTTATACAGCCCCTTGACCATCATCAAATCTCGAAAATTCAAAGAAATTGCATGAATTTTCACCAGCACCTGCCCGGGTCCTGGTTCCGGGGTGGGACGTTCCGCAAATTCCAGAGAATCAATGCCAAAAGACGAAATCTGCCAGACGCGCATGCGCTCTCCTGAGTCATTTTGGGCGAACGATCTTGTGCCCTTTGATGCCCCCAACGCCATCACAAGGGGTGCATTTTAATAAAACGCTCGTAAAATGAAGATATGGCTCGTGGTTGGGAAAGTAAATCTGTGGAGGAACAGATGGCAAGCAGCCAACAATACGCGCCGGTCCATGTCGGAATCGAGTTCTCGAACGAAGTGGCCCGGCGCGAAGCGGAACACCAGCGTGCACAGCGGTTACGGCAGAAACAGGCCCTGGTCCTGCAAAAGGAGAACATCCTTTCGCAGCGAACCTCGAATCCGGCGCGACGTAATGCGCTGGAAGCGGCCTTACAACAGATCGAGGCCCAAATCGCTGAATTGAATTAACCCCGCATATGGCGGGTTTTTTTTGTGCCCGGAAATGAGGCCCGCGGGGCCTCCAAGCACGCTGTATTCCGAATCTAGCTCTCGCGGTGGAAGAGGATCGAATTCGCCTGGTGGACGGTCGTCATCGACACGCGCGCGATGTTTACGTGCGCAGGCCGGCTGGCGGACCAGACGATGACCTCGGCGACGTCCTCCGGCGCGAGCGGCTTAACCCCCTTGTACACTTTGGCCGCCCGCTCCTGATCCCCGTGAAAACGCACCAGGCTGAAGTCCGTTTCCACCATTCCCGGATCGACGCTGGTCACCCGCACTGGTGTTCCCAGCACATCCTGGCGGAGACCGTCGTTGATGAGCCGCTCCGCCGCCTTGGTCCCGCAGTAGACCGCGCCCCCGGGGTAGGCCAGTTCGCCGGCGGTTGATCCCAGGCTGATCACATGGCCGCGCCCGCGTACCACCATGCCCGGCACCACCGCGCGGGTCACGTACAGCAGGCCCTTCACGTTGGTGTCGATCATCTCGTCCCAGTCTTCCGTCTTGCCCATGTAGAGCTTGTCGAGGCCACGGCTCAGCCCCGCATTGTTGACCAGGATGTCGATCGCTCCCCATTCGTCCGGGAGCGAATCGATGGCATTCTGCACTGCGCGATGATCGCGCACGTCGAGATCAATCGAGTGCACCGCCGCCGCCCCGCGTTCCAGGCAGGCCGACGCGACTTCCGCGAGTTTGCCCGCACGGCGCGCTGCCAGCAGCAACCGCGCGCCCTCCGCAGCAAACCCAAGAGCCGTGGCGGCGCCGATCCCGGCACTGGCCCCGGTGATGAAGACAATCTTTCCCTTAACGCTCATGCAAGTATCCTAACCAACAAGTCCGCCCTTCGGGATAACCACCTTCACACGATGTGTGTCGCTGATTTGATGGAGCCCTGCGACGTCGTATCGTAGTCTGGGGTGGGTGGCACCGGAGCATTCTTTCCATATCCCTCATCTCTTCGTGAGCGGGTTAGTCATGATCGCGGCTGTCCATGAAAATCAGGTCCGGTTGAGGCGCTACGTTCTAATCGCGCTGTGCTCCGCATTATTCATCGGTTGCGCACAAGTAAATTTTACAGCTTCACCAGATCCGAACTCGCGCAACCGGTTCCTTGAACAGATCGACATGAATGGCGTATTAACCTGGGCCGTTCTGCCGGCATCTTATAACTCGCATAACCCGACCCCTTGGATTGTCTATAACCACGGATTCGGACAGACCATCATTTCTATTGTCACAGATCCTCCTCACAGCGCTTTCGTTCAGTCTCTTGCGACAGCTGGATTTGTCATCGTGGCAAGTGAGTACCGGAATCCGTACTGTTGGGGCAACACGGAGTGTGCAGAAGATATTGCGAACTTACAGTCGCTCTGGCGCTCCAAGCTGAATCTCTCGCCGGCTCCATTCGTGATCGGGGAAAGCATGGGGGGAATTGTTGCCTGGAATGCGATCTCCCGTGGGACACTCAAGCCTTTGGCTGTCATCGGCATCTATCCCGTGTGCAACCTGGCCGATATGTATACGAACAATGGATTCGTGCCGACGATTCAGAGTGCGTACGGCTTTTCTACTCCATCGGGATACCTGGCAGCAACCCATGGTTTCGATCCAATGATCGATCCACCTTCCATATTTGCCGGCATCCCCATTCAGATTTGGGCGTCTTATTCTGATCGCCTGGTTGTCCGATCGCGGAACGCGGACCCGTTTGCCAAGGCGATCAATGCCGCCGGCGGAAGCGTTACCATTCATACGACTCAAGGAGATCATGGAGATCCGAGTAACTTCGATGCAGCAGCGGTGATCTCTTTCTTTTCCTCCGTGCTCACGGGAGCACCCTAGTTACGAAATGGCGCGTGAATGTGACCGCCATTGAGTTCATTAACGATGTCTACCTGAGTGAGAACGAGTATAACCTGAGTGACAAGCCGCCCGACACCATCCAATATCCCAAAATCAAAGAGAACTTCTACGGCTGGGGCCGTGGCCCCTACCTGATCGGGTGGGACTGGCAGGGTACCGATAATCTGGAACGCGCCGCCTGTTACGTTCGGCTCAAGCCGGTCGTGATGAAGGTAAGACTGCGCTGCGATCTGCCTGCGCCATCCGCGCGCACCTTCACTCTGGTCGTTACCCCGGCTCTCGATGGCGATGCAACCCAGCTTACCCCCGGCTCCAAAAGCGTTGATTGGCCAAAGGGCTCAAAGGAACAAGTAGTAGAGATCTCCACAGGCGGCGCTCTGCCTGACGAAGTTTCGCGCTACGAACTGCAGCTGACGTGGTCCGTAAAGGACGTTGCAATCACGACCGCCGATGGGACAACAAGTCCCGGTATCGCGGGCGTCATTAACAAGTCGAAGCATACGATATTTGGCATCTATGCCTTGCCGAGGAGCCGTGGGACAACTCGGAGGCGGGAAGAGACTTCTACACCGATACCGGCTTGACCAAGCAGCGCCTGGACAAGATCGCGCTGGTCATTGGCGGCAGCAAACGCCGCTTTTCGACTGCGAAGGCCTCCGATCCGGACGAGCTGGTGTGGAGAGTCCATCAGAATGTCAACGACACTAGCGACCCTCCGTATTTCAATGGTGAACGCAGCTTCAAGATTCTGTACAACCTGAAGCCCGATAAGACAGCTAAAACAACCAAGGCGAAAGCTCCAATTGAGATGGGGGTGGTGGACCAATGGGTTATGTGGGCACCCTCGGGCGGAGGGTACAAGCGACTACTGACCTCCGCCTTTTGTCCCTCGCTGCTGCGCCATGCGGTACTGTCCAACGGCCCAGTCTTCGTTGCCCAGGCCCTGCTCTTTTGCCTGGGCGAACACCCCAGCCAGCTCTTCTGCGAGGCTGAGCCGCACGCCGCGGCTCTCGGCCGCTTCCCGCAGCAGGCGAAGATCCTTCGCCCCCAGGTCCATGCTGGCTCCGGCTTCTTTGGGCGGATGCAGCATCACCTTGGCATAGGCCGCGTAGAACGCCGATTGAAACAGCGCGTTGTTCACCGTCTCGATGAACACTTCCGGGTCGATGCCCTGCGAAGCCGCAAAGACGAACGACTCGCCAAGCGCATGAATCATCGCGCTGATCAAAAAATTGCCGCCCAGTTTCACAGCATGCGCCTGGCGCGGCTCTTTCCCGATGACGGAGATGCCTCGCGAGAGCGAGTCCAGCAGTGGGCGGGTTTTGGCTACTGCGTCATCCGCGCCGGCGACGACGATCCACAACTGGCCCTGTTTGGCAACATTGGGCCTGCCAAACACCGGAGCTGCGACAAACTCCTGGCCGCGACGCGCATGCTCGACGGTCAACCGCTCCGACAGGGCAACGCTGATCGTACTGAGCGAGACGTGCAGTGCGCCGGGCCGCAGCGCGCTCAGCAGCCCGTTCACGGGGAGGTCTTTGGGCCCGAATAGAACCTCTTCGTGGGCTGCGTCGTCGAAGAGCATGGTCATAACCACGTCGCTGGCGCGCGCGACGTCCGCCGGAGTGGCCGCGACCTCGGCGCCTTCCAGGGCCAGCACCTCGGTTCTCGCCCGCGTGCGGTTCCAAACTACAAGTTCGTGCCGGGCGGCCATCAATCGCCTGGCCATGGGCACGCCCATCTTCCCCGAACCCAGAAATCCAATCCGCACAGCGCATTCCTCCCCGCAATCATCCTAAGCTCCACTGGGCCGGAGGATTGCGCCGCGGATACAAATTCAGCAGCTTAGAGGACGGCAGCGTACGGTATCGAACCGCGGGCATTGCGCAGCGCGACCGCCCACCAGTGCAATCGCGCCAGCAGCGTGGCCATCGTTTTCGCGGCCCGTTCCGGCTGGCGCAGCAGGCCGGCATCGTCGAACTGCTCCCAGGCCCCGGCGAAACTGACCGAATCGCGAATCGTCACCGCGTGCAATTCCGCAAACACCAGCCGCAACTGCTCCACTGCGCGCAAGCCTCCCGAAACTCCGCCATAGGAAACGAAGGCCACCGGCTTGGCTTGCCACTCCGCGCCCACCGAATCAATCAACGACTTCAGCGCTGCCGGGTAGCCATGGTTGTACTCCGGCGTGACCACCACAAACGCGTCGGCTGCCGCCATGCGCTGCCAGAGGTTCGCGGAGCCCTGTTGCACGGCAGGCTCCTGGCCGGGCTGCGGCAGCACCACCGCCGGATCGATCACATCCACCTGGTAGTTGCCGCTCGCTCGAATCTGTTCCGCCGCCCACCCCGCCACCTTGTCGCAGAAACGTCCCTTGCGCGTGCTCCCATAGATCAGTGCAATTTTGATTTGCTCGTCCATCCGCCGTATTCCTCCTCGAATTAGCCTTAGGACTTGCCCTTGGGCTTAAAATCAGGGTATAACCTCAAGTTAACTTGAGGTCAAGGGGCTTGATGGAAAAATCCAGCCAGCACGGCTCCGGCGCCGCCCTGACCGTGGGCGAAGTGGCAGCCCGCAGCGGCGTCTCCGTTTCCACGCTGCACTTTTACGAATCGGCGGAATTGATTCGAAGCTGGCGCAATCAGGGCAATCAGCGCCGCTACCCCCGCGAAGTGCTGCGCCGCGTGGCGGTCATTCGAGTCGCCCAGCGCGCCGGTATCTCGCTCGCCGCCATCGGCGATGCGCTTAAGGCGCTTCCCAATGAACGCACGCCCACCGCGGAAGACTGGTCGCGACTCTCGGCACGATGGCGAGCGGACCTCAATGACCGCATCGCCCGGCTGACGAGACTACGCGATCAGCTCGACGGCTGCATCGGTTGCGGATGTCTCTCGCTCGGAGTCTGTCCTCTGTACAACCCCGCGGACAAACTCGGAAACCTCGGTCCAGGACCGCAAATACTCGATCCCTGCGAGAAACGTTAACTGGTTACACTGAATCTTCCATGCTTCGCACCGTTCAAGCGACGCGCTATGTCCTGCCCTTGCGAGAGGGCGGCTCGCTGCCGGCCATCGTCGAGGCCGAAGATCTCGGACTGTATGTGGTTAAGTTCCGTGGAGCAGGGCAGGGGATTCTCGCCTTGATTGCCGAATTGATTGCGGGCGAAATCGGACGTGCGCTTGGGCTGCGCGTGCCGGAGCTCGTGTTCGTTGAAATTGATCCTGCCCTGGGCCGCAATGAGCCGGATTATGAAATCCGCCAGCTGCTCAAGGCCAGTTCGGGCCTGAATCTCGCCCTCGACTATCTTCCCGGGTCGACCATGTTTGATCCGGCGGCGCGCGACACGGCCCCGCCCGGCGAAGCCTCAATGCTGGTCTGGTTCGACGCCTTCACGCAAAATGTCGACCGCACGCCCCGCAACGCTAATCTCCTGGTATGGCATCGCAAGCTTTACCCCATCGACCACGGCGCGGCGTTGTTCTTCCATCACGACTGGCCGGCCATGACTCAAAAGATCGAGTCGCCCTTTCCTCAAATCCAACAACACATCCTGCGCCGTGGGCGGCCGAGATTGAACCGGCCGGTATCCTGGCACGTGCGAAACTTTCCGCGGAGTTAGTCAAAGCAATCGTCGCGCAGGTCCCCGACGCCTGGCTGGACGCCATTCCCGGGAATCTCAATCCGGCTGAGCGACGCGCGGGCTATGTCGATTTCTTCATGCGGCGGCTGGCCGTAGCGCCCATTTTCGAACAGGAGGCGATCCGTGCCCGCGCCCGCCACCTTTGATTACGCCATCCTGCGCGTCGTTCCCCGCGTTGACCGCGAGGAGTTCATCAATGCCGGTGTCGTCGTATTCTGCCTCGAAAAGCGTTATCTGGAAGCACGCATCCTGCTGAACACGGACCGCCTCAAGGCTCTGTGGCCGAAAGTGGATGTCGACCTGGTCCGTGAACATCTGGGTGCCATTCCCCGCATCTGCGCAGGCGATCCGGCCGGGGGCCCGATAACGAAGCTTTCCCAGCGCGAACGCTTCCACTGGCTCACTGCGCCGCGCAGCACGATCATTCAGCCCTCGCCGGTGCATACCGGGGTCTGCGACGCGACCGATGGCGTGCTCGACCGCCTCGCCACGCAGTTTCTGTGCGCCTGACTCTGGGCTCGGGCTGTGATCGTTTCTATTGTGGCGTCACGAGCTGATGTGCGATGGCAAAAAGCGCCAGTTCCAGCCGCGTGGAGACGCCGGTCTTGTCGAAGATATTCGACAGGTGGCGCTTGACCGTCTCTTCGCTCAGCCCGAATTGCTTGGCGATGTCGCGGTTGCTGCAGCCTTCCACGATGGAGCCAACCACCTCGAGCTCGCGTGGCGTCAGACCGTACGTTTTGCGCTGGGGCACGGCGGCCTGCTGCATCAGGTCGTGCAAAGCGGAAACCAGGTTGACCACCCGCTTGCCGCCAATCCAGTAATCCCCGCTGATCACCGTCTTGATGGCGATCTGGAGGTGCCCGGCGAGCGCATCCTTGAGTACGATGCCGCGGGCGCCGATATGGAGAGCCTCAATGATCTGCTGGGTCGTAATCGTCGAGGTGAGCAGCAGGATCTTAACCGTCGGCGTGCCGTTCATGATGGCGCGCATGGCCTCGAGGCCAGGCAGGCGCGGCATCTGCACGTCGAGCAGCAGAATATCCGGCTGCAGATCCAGGGTCTGGGTGATAGCCTCATCGCCGTCGGAAGCCTCGCCCACCACTTCGAATCCCTCGTGCTCGGTTAGCATGTTGCGCACACCGATGCGAACTACGGGATGATCATCGGCCAGTACGATTCGGATCGGTCGGTCCACGGGAAGGATGTTCCTCCACAAGCCGGCACGCTCAGGGCTTCAGCATGTTGCCGGCGCATTCGTTTGTTATACGAATCCAATACAAACGCAGATTCCGCTGGGAGCTGTGAATCAAGGGTGAATCGAAGTCAATTCGACAAGAAGCAAACTTCAAAGCCCGGATCTTCCATTGTCCTGCTGAATGTAATGTACGGGTCAAGCCTACATTCTTCAGCACCGACTTTATCCCCGTCTGTCAGGCAGGGAACTCAGCCTCAAGCATACGCCGCAGGTTTCGCCCGGCCGCTTTCAATTCCAGAAGGAGGGCGGGAACGTTATCTAATTGATCACCTGTGGCCTCCAGCTGCGCTCCCAGGCGGGCGGCCTGCAGCGCGCCGGCCATGCTGCAGCCTCCCTTGATCGAGTGCCCGATCCGCCGGATTTCCTGCGTGTCTCCCGCGGCCGTGGCCCGTTCTAATGCGGTTGCCCGCTTGCCCAGGTCCTCCACCACCGCGGCGTATATCTCGCGCACGGCGGACTCGGGCATCATGCCGCGCAACTGTGCCAGGGTCTCCGTGCTGATCACCGGGGCGTCTTCTAACGCGACCGCGGGCGGAGGATGATGCTGCTCGATCAGCTGCTGCAGCGCATGGGGGCCGAAAGGCTTGGACAAATGTCCATCGACAACTACCCTGACGTCGTCGGCGACGTCGCTGCCGCTGATGGCGTAAATGCTTGCCTTGCTTCTCGCCCGCAACTCCTTCACCAGGCGGACCCCCTTCAACCCGGGCATCTGCGCGTCCATCAGAATCACTTCCGGACTGCAGGTCCCCGCATCGAGCATGGAGATCGCTTCATCCCCCTGCATCGCTGTGTGGATGGTGTATCCGGTCATGGTGAGTACCGTGGCCATGACCTCGCGGCTGACCATATCGTCATCGATGATAAGAACTACGGGTAGATCGCGACTGGTGCCGATGCCGAGCATGGCAATAGTGTGCCACTTTTCCCTCGGCTTTCCGCAACTTCATCGCTGCGGAACTCGTTTCGATTCAGTTTCCAATCACAAGCACCTGGAAACTTCCGTCCACCGGGCTGAGCTTCAGCGTGCCAATGCCATTCACGGGTGGGTGGTCGAGCTTCGCGCCGTATAACGTTGTCACGAGATAGACGAGACCCGTCGACGGATCGATGGCAATGGTGCGCGCCTGCTGCATGGTGGGCAGATTCTGAATCACGGTGTAGGAGTCGGTGAGGTGCTGACGAATGATGGTGACGCTTCCGTAGCCACCACCATTGGCGGTAAAAATCAGGCCGCGGTTGGGGTCGTATCCCATGGCATCGACGCCGGGGCCGATGGTGAGTGCGGCGAGCGACGCGCCGGTGTCCATGGCGAGCACCTTGAGCTTCATGTTGGTGCAGGCGGCGAAGAGGCGGCTGTGGGACGAATCTACCGCGACGGCGCGGGGCTCCTGGCATTCCTGGCCAAGCCGGAACACGCTGAACTGGGAGCCCCAGCCCATGGTCGCGAAACGGTTGAAATTCAGCAGCAGCGAACCGTCTGCGGCGACCGACCCATCCACCGCCTGCAATTTCTGCGACCCGGGATGCTGCGCCAAATCGACGATGGCCGGAGCGTTCAGCTCGCCGACCTCGTTGAAATTGGCAATCGTGAAATAGACTTTGCCAGCCCCATCGGCCTGGGCAGCGCCAAGTATGCCGCATACCTGGATATCGGCGACGTGGTTTCGTTTCCCGGGGTCGATCACGCTGATCAGCGAATGATACGCGGGAGGGGGCGGCGATCCTCCGGCGTACACACTGCACGGGTCGAGGTCTTCTCTGGTCGTCGGCCGATTCTGTCGCGGCGGAGGTGCCGGCGTAGGCAGAGCACCGAACGCGAACAGCATACCTGTCTGCGGCTCGAAGACCAGGGCGCGGGGACTCGACGCCACCGGAATCTTCCCCAGCAGCTGAAATGTGCGACGGTCGAAAATCCTGATCAGATTGGCTCGAGCATCGGTGACATAACCGGTCTGCCCATTTGGATCGACCACGACTGCGCGCGCTTCGCCAAATCCTGTCACCTCGCCGGCTATCGTGCCCGAGTCGACATCCACTACCTGCACCTTGGTCTGATGGGTAACGAAGAGTTCCCGCGCGGCGGGGTCAAGGGTCAGGTAATCCCAGTTGCCCAGGCCGCCAATGACCCAGGTCTTTTTGATGGCGAACGGCTGCCCCGGAAGCTCATTGGGCGCGGGGATCGGGGCCTGTTGGGCAAGCAACAGCGCACCCGCCGCCATCGAGAAGATTGCGACCGCTATCACCACACAGCCCACTCGACACTCGTGGTTTCTCATCGCACCGCTTGCCGTTGCGCGCCATTCCATGTGAATTGGACGCGACGATGCCGAAGGCCGCTCACCGAATGCAAGCATTAAGCTGAAAGCTAGAAGCTAGAAGCTGAGTTTCACTCGCTGGCCGCAATCTCGTGCAGCCAGCCGGGAGCCTTGAGTAACTCCCTTGGCCGCGAGCCGTCGGCGGGACCGACCAGGCCATCGCGCTCCATCAAGTCGATCAGGTGCGCCGCACGCCCGTAGCCGATGCGAAGCCTGCGCTGCAGGAGCGATGTTGAAGCTTTGCCGAACTCGAAAACCAGCCGCACCGCATCGTCAAACATCGGATCGTTTTCGTCCGGATCGCTGTTCGAGCCTTCGACTGACACCCGCTCGTCTTTGGGCGACTCCAGAAAGCCTTCGACATACTCTGCCTGGCCCTGGTCTTTCCAGAACCCCACCACGGCCGCGGTCTCCTTCTCGCTCACATACGGCGCGTGCAGGCGCATCAGCCGGCTGGTGCCCGGGGGCAGGAACAGCATGTCGCCGCGTCCTAACAGCGCTTCGGCGCCGTTGGTGTCGAGAATCGTCCGCGAGTCCACCTTGGTTGCCAGGCGGAAGCTGATGCGCGTCGGTACATTGGCCTTGATCAAGCCTGTGATCACATCCACGCTGGGTCGCTGCGTGGCCAGGATCAGGTGGATGCCCACCGCACGCGCCATCTGCGCCAGGCGGGTGATGGATTCTTCCACGTTGGCGCGGTCCAGCATCATCAGGTCGGCCAACTCGTCGATGATGATCACGATGTAGGGCAGCGGCTCTTCTTCTTCGCCGTCGTCGAACAGCGAAGCCATCGAACCCTCGAAAAGCTTGTTGTACTGGTCGATGTTGCGGACGCTGCGGCTGGCGAGCAGCTTCAGGCGGCGCTCCATTTCGCGAACTGCATTGCGCAGCGCATTGGCGGCCAGCTTGGGTTCGGTGATGATGGGCGTGAACAAATGCGGGATGCCCTCGTACATGCCCAATTCCACTCGCTTCGGGTCCACCAGGATCAGGCGCACCTGCGACGGAGTGGTGCGGTACAGCAGGCTCATGATCATGGCGTTGATGGCCACTGATTTGCCCGAACCCGTTGATCCGGCGATCAGCACGTGGGGCATCGAAGCCAGGTCGGCGGTCACGATGCGTCCGTTGATGTCTTTGCCCATCGCCAGGGTCAGGCGCGCTTTCGACTTGGCAAAGGTTTCCGATTCCAGCACGTCGCGCAGGTGAATCGTCTCGCGCTCGTGGTTCGGAACCTGGATGCCTACCGTGCTTTTGCCGGCCATGCGCTCGATCAGGATGCTTTCCGCCCGCATGGCGAGGCACAGATCGTCGGCCAGGCCCGTGACGCGCGAATACTTTACCCCGGCCTCGGGCTTGAATTCGTAAGTCGTCACCATCGGCCCGGGATTGATCTGCACCACTTGGCCGCGCACGTCGAACTCACCGCATTTCTCCACCAGCACCTTGGCTTCTTCGCGCAATTCATCCTCGCGGATGGCCTGCGGTCCGCCGCCGGCGTTGAGCAGGGTGCTGGGCGGGAGCTTGAATCCGCTCACATGCTTCGGGGCGACGGTCGTCGTGCGCACATCGGCATCAGCGCGCTCATGAATGGCAATGCCGTTTCCGGCCGGCTGCAGCGGCGCCGGTGGGTCTGTCCGCACGGTCGCCGCAGGCTCTGCCCGCATGGGCGGGGCTGGCTCCATCCGATTAGGGATGGGTGCCGCGGAGCCTGCCAATGGGGGTCTCAACTCGGACACCGGGGATCTTGCGGCCGAGCTTCGCATTTCCGCAAATGCCTGGGCCGCCGCCGAGCGCATCGGCGCTGGCGCGGCCTGCATGGGGGGCGCCGGCCTCGGCTGGGTCACCGGAGGTTCCTGCCGCACCGGCGGTGCCGCCTGATTGGGCGCTTGTTCCGCTCGCACCGCAACCGGAATCTCCGCTCCGCTCTCCCAGATGTTCGTACGCCGCGTCTGCCCGATCGGGATCGGGTCCTCAATAGCCTGAGGCGCCGTGCGCTGGAACGCCGGCTGGTCGACCGGATCGGGCTCCGGAGTGCGATGGCGCCGCCCAAACAGCGCGGCCAGCCGGCTCGGCGGTCGCTTCAACATCGGTTCCGGCGCCGCTTCGGTTCCGATCGCGCCCGTGAAGATGCGCTGCGCGGGCCCCGGATTGGTTTGCTCCTCTAGTATCTCGTCGCGCTCAGCCTTGCGGTCCGCGCGGTCCTCCCGCCAGTTTCTCCATCGGTCGTGCCAGGCCTGCAACTGGATCCAGCGATCGGCAATCATTTCCTTCAGCGCCCAGAGGCTGATGGCCGAGGCGAAGTAGACACCCGCCAGTGCCAGCACACTGGCCACAATCCACGCTCCCTGGATATTCAGATATACGACCAGCATGCCTGAGACCAGGCGGCCCATTACGCCTTCAACAGGTATGGCGTGCGCCCAGCGCCAATGCCAGGGCAGCAGGGCGAACAGTGCGGGCACAAACATCAGCGCCATGACGGAGCCGACGGCGCGCAGCACCACCGATGTACCAGGCCGCGAACGCACCCAGGCCCAGGCCAGGCTTCCCATCCACAGCGGCACCAGGAAGGCCGTGAACCCGATCCATTGCAACAGCAGGTCGCTGATGAAAGCCCCAAACGGCCCTATCCAGTTGACTACCATTCCCGGCCCGGTGCCCGGTCCGGCCGGATCGCCGGACGTGTTCCACGAGGGATCCGCGGTGTGATACGTCGCGAGGGCGCACAAGAACAAAACCGAGATCAGCGCCAGGACGACGCCGAGGAACATGTTCAGGGGGCGGCTCCGCGTGGGCGCAAGGGCTATCTGAATGGGCTTCATCGTGGGGTCCGCCTCCCGGTCTTCGGCCGCCGCGCAAGCCTGAGGAGCGATCGGCGAGTCAGGCGGGCGGAGATTCCCAGAGCAATTCCCATTATCCCCGGTGGCAAGGTCGAAACCGGTCAAAACCCGGGAGGGGGAACCAGCGGCATTACCCGCAACGGTCCCCTTCAACGGACAAGGAGAGTGCCGGGCGAATCGATGACTGGTTTGCCCTGTTGGCAAAAGTTGAATGGGATGCTTGTTAGAAAATCGTTCATGGCCCGGGGGTGTGCATGCGGGCGACACCGGAGCTGCAATATTCTGGCTCAGAACCAAACAAATCAAGGAATGAAGTTGTCAGTCGTCCTCAGTTGGCCGACGTGAAGGATTGTCGGCCTTTTGGCTGGCTTTGTGGGCTCCAATATGATCGGCGAGCTCTTCACCTGAAAAGTTGCCGGTGAAGCTTTCGTCAATTTCGGGAAGCATGGTTGCATTCCACGCGAACCACTAGGCGACCATGCGGTCGTATGTGTCTTTATTCCGCTTTTTGAGATTGGCGCGTTCCATGGGATCGTCGACCACGTTGAAGAGAAACTTGTTTTCGAGGATCTTGAGGAATTTCCAGTCTCCGTCGCGTGCGGCGCGCTGAGCATTTGCTTTGTAGCGCCAGAAGAGTTTGCGCGGAACAGGGGGAGCGCTCTCTGCGAGCATGGGCAGGAGGTTGATGCCGTCGGGTGGAAACGCCGCGCCTGGCGCGGTGCCGGCGGCGGCAAGCAGAGTGGGCAACCAGCCCATTGAGATGGCGACCTGTTCAGTGGTTCGGCCCATCGGAATCCGAGCCGGCCAGGAGATGATGGAAGGAATGCGCAAGCCGCCTTCGAGCAGCTCTGTCTTGCACCCCGTGAACGGCCACGTATCTGAGAAGCGCTCGCCGCCGTTGTCACTGGTGAAGATCACAATGGTATTGGGGTCCAGTCCGGGATTGCGCAAGGCCTCGATGACACGTCCAATCTGGGTATCCATGTCTTCGATCATCCGTTGATAGGTCGCTTGTGAACCACCGTCGAAATTGTGGAGGTCAAGATTGGCTTTCGCGAGTCTCTTCGATTCGGAATCGTCGCCCGGCGGTTCCCACGGCCAGTGGGGCGCATTGAAGTGGAGACTCAGCAGAAAGGGTTGGCGTGAATCAGCGTATCCGTTGATCACCTCAACCGCATGGCTGCCGAGCAGGTCGGTAATGTATCCGGCCTGATCGATCTTTACATCTCCGTCCCAGAGATCGTTTGAGTGCGTGTAGTAATCGATGGCGCCGTTGCGGAACCCATAGAAGTGATCGTATCCGCTCTGCAGAGGACCGTACTTCGGCAATCTGCCAAGGTGCCACTTGCCCACAAGAGTTGTGCCGTATCCCGCCTTTCTGAGGAGAGAAGGAAGGGTTGGGTGGTCCGGAGGCCAGCCGGCTTCGTGAGACGAAAGCGGCTCTTCGAGGCCGATGGGAAGCCTGTACTGGTAGCGACCGGTGATAAGTGCGGTGCGCGTCGCGGAGCAGACGGCGGAATTGGCGTAGGCCTGAACGAATCGCACGCCGCGCGCAGCGAGCGCATCAATGTTCGGCGTATGCAAATCAGGACGGCCGTAGCATGCCACATCTGCGTAGCCGAGGTCGTCAGCGAGGATAAAGACGATGTTCGGCAAGCTGAGAGGTGGGGCCGCAAAAATGCGGTCGAGGCCCGATGCGAACCCAGCCGCACCAAAAAGGGTGCCGCGCAGAATAGTGCGGCGGCTAATCCCGGAGGTGGGAGTCAAGGGGAAACCACATCAGAATCGTAACATCTCACCGACCCGACATTCTCAATTGATTTGATCTGCTGGTGCAATACACCCTCAGGGACATGTTCGCTCTGACTCGCCGTGGCGAATTCAATTGAAAAAGGGCACTGCGAAATTTGCCGACCCGGACTATTGGCCCATAATCCTGCTCCCCCAGATCAGCAACACGGTTCCAATCACTATGCGATAGATTGCGAACACGGTGAACCCGTGCTTGCGCACCCACATGAGGAACCACTCCACCACGCCGAAGGCCACGATGAACGACACCACGAAGCCGATGGCCAGCACAATCCAGCGCTCGCCCGTCATGGTCACGTGCGCTGCGGCCTCGCCGGCCGCCAACGCGGCCTTGCTGGGGTGAATCTCCTTCAGAAGGTCGTATCCGGTGGCCGCAAGCATGGTGGGAATCGACAGCAGGAAACTGAATTCGAGCGCAGTGGGCCGGTCCATCCCCACCAGTTGTCCTGCTGCAATCGTCGACATCGAGCGTGATGTTCCCGGAAAGATTGCGGAGAGCGATTGGCACAGGCCGATCCAGACCGCCTGCCCCAGAGTCATCTCCTCCACGTGAATGGTGTTGGGCTCGAAGCGCGATGCCCATGCGTCCACTGCCCACATGATCACCCCGCCGACAAGGAGCGCGATCGCGATGACGGTGAGGCTTCCGAGGTTCTTGTCGCTCCACTTCTTCAACAATAGAGCCGGAATCGAGGTGCAGATGAAAGCCAGAATCGTAAGCGATAGCGGATGAGTAAAGAAGTTTCGATCGCCTCGTTCGCCGCGCGGAAAGGTGCGCATAAATTCGAGAATGCGGCCAAGGTAGAGCAACAGAAGCGCAAAGATGGCTCCCGCCTGAATCACGATGGTGTACATCTTCCAGTACGCATCATCGAGCGGGATTTTCATCAATGCTTCAGTAATCCGCAAATGCGCGGTGGAACTGACCGGCAGAAATTCGGTCAGCCCCTCGACAATACCCAGAATGACAGACTGAAGATAGGAATTCAAAAAGCCTCCGGAATGCGCCTGTGGCGATTTCCGCTTCGCATTAGCTCGCGATCAAGTGGGCG
>DASXGD010000414.1:0-9034 GCA_036489245.1 Occallatibacter sp.
CAACATGCTGAGTTCGCGGGCCGATGCCGTGAACCTGTTCCAGTTTGTCGATACCACGAATACGCTGGGGATCAATGCCAACATCAACTGGTCGCATCGATTCAACCAGCATCTGTTTGTGTACGGCTCATATCACTTCAGCCGCTTGCGGACCCAGGTGAGCCCCGAATTTGAGAATCGGGTCGACATCGAGGGAGAGGCAGGAATCACCGGCGTAAGCCAGGCGCCGTCTGACTGGGGACCCCCGGCGATCGACTTTTCGAGTGGCATTGCAGCGCTCAGCGATGCGCAAAGCTCATTCAATCGAAACCGTACCGACGGCGTTTCGGCTTCAGCCGGAATCTATCGCGGGCATCACAACATCACCGTGGGCGGCGATGTGCGCTGGCAGCAATACAACGACTTCTTTCAAACGGACCCGCGCGGGTCATTCAATTTTACGGGCGCGGCCACCGGTTCCGATCTCGCCGACTTCCTGATTGGCGTTCCGGAGGCGAGTTCGATTGCGTTCGGCAATGCGGACAAGTATTTTCGGCAAAGGGTCTATGACGCTTATGTTTCCGATGACTGGAGAGTGCTTCCGATTCTGACCATCAACGCCGGGGCGCGCTGGGAGTATGGAGCTCCGATGACCGAGTTATATGGAAGGCTCGTCAATCTTGACGTAAAGTCGGACTTTGCCGCGATCGCGCCTGTGCTTGGCAGTGATCCCGTGGGTTTGTTGACGGGCGCGCATTATCCTGCATCGCTGCTGTGGCCGGACAGGTCGGGCATCGAGCCGCGCATCGGCATTTCCTGGCGTCCGATCCCCGCTTCGACGGTGGTGATACGCACGGGGTACGGGATTTATCACGACACTTCTGTGTACCTGACCCCGGTGCTTCAATATTTGGCTCAGCAGGCTCCGCTTTCAAAAAGCCTCAAGCAGCAAAACAGCGCTTCCTGCGCGCTCACGCTGGCGGATGGATTCACTTCCTGCGATTCGACAACCGCCGAAGCCTTCGGCATCGATCCGCACTTTCGCGTGGGTTACGCGCAGACATGGCATTTGTCGGTGCAGCGCGACCTGCCCGGAGCCCTGCAGATGACGGCGACATACCTTGGGGTGAAGGGCACGCATGGCGCGCAGGAGTACCTTCCCAACAGTTATCCGCTGGGAACATCGGATCCCTACTCTCACTACCCCTCCGGCTTTGCGTATCAGACTTCGGGCGGCAACTCCACGCGCCAATCCGCACAGGTGCAGATGCGGCGCCGCCTGCGCGGCGGGTTTACCGCGCTCGCGTTGTACACCTTCTCCAAATCGATTGATGACGATTCAATCCTGGGGGGACAGGGACAGCCGACCGGCGCCTCGCAGAACAGCTTGTCGCAGAACGATACTCTGACTTTGCCCAGCGCGCCACCCCAGACGGCCGCCGTTGCGCAGGACTGGCTCGACCTGCGCGCGGAGCGATCGCTGTCATCGTTCGACCAGCGGCACTTATTGAACCTGCAGGCGCAGTACACGACCGGTCAGGGGCTCGAGGGCGGAACCCTGCTGGGCGGATGGCCGGGGCGCTTGCTTAAGGAGTGGACCCTGCTGACCCGGATCAATGTGGGCAGTGGCCTGCCGCAAACGCCTGTGCTTACGGCGGTGGTGCCGGGCACAGGATGGATCGGACCTCTCCGGCCGAGCCTGACCGGCAGCCCCATTTACGTCACCAGCGGAAACACGCATCTGAATGCGGCAGCGTATGCATCGCCGGCTGCAGGCACGTGGGGAACGGCGGGGAGAAATTCGATCACAGGGCCGGATACGTTTAGTCTCGATGGCGCCATGCAGCGCACATTTCGACCAACTTCCCGTTTCTATCTCGATGCGCGCGTCGACGCGACAAATTTGTTGAATCATGTTGTATTCAACAACTGGAACACGACGGTGGGGAACAGGCAATTCGGGCAGCCTGTATCCGCCAGCCAGATGCGCAGCATTCAAACCACGCTGCGCCTGAGGTTCTGATCATGCGCAAGCTTATGGCCGCCTTTCTTGCATTCGCGTTTGTGCTGCCGGCCCGTGCGCAGCAGATCGGGCAGAACAAGGATGCCAACACGCCAAATGACTTTACCCTTTCGATGAAGGTCCAACTGGTCGTCGAAACGGTAGTCGTGAAAGACAAGCAGGGAAATTCTGTCGAGGGCCTCACCGCGAAGGACTTCGTGGTCACCGAAGATGGGGCGCCGCAAACGATACGCTTCTGCGAGCACCAGGACCTGGCGGCCAACGCCAGGCCATTGCAGCCATCGAAGGCAGCCGAGGAAGACCTGAAAATATACAAGCGGCTGGCGCGCACGCAGATTACCCCGGAGACCCTCGAAAAGGAGCGCTACAAGAATCGCCGGCTCCTGGCGTTGTATTTCGATATGTCGGCAATGCGGCCTGCAGACCAACTGCGCGCCCTCTACGCGGCCGAGCAGTTTATCCGCACCCAGATGACTTCCGTCGACCTGGTTTCAATCATGCGCTACAACAGCGCGTCGGTGGATATTCTGCAGGACTTTACCGCCGATCGCGACCGGCTGCTGAGCATTCTCGAGACCATGATCGTAGGCGAAGGGCAAGACTCGGCCGAAGAAGTGGACGACGCCAGCAGCGTCGACACCGGCGCGGCCTTCGGGCAGGACGACAGCGAATTCAACGTGTTCAACACCGATCGCCAGCTCTCGGCGTTGCAGACCGCGGCCAGGATGCTGGGCCAGGTGAACGAAAAAAAGTCGCTCATCTATTTTGCCGGCGGCTTGCGCCTGAACGGCATCAATAACCAGGCGCAGTTGCACGCTACGGTGGATGCGGCCATCAAGGCCGGCGTGTCCTTCTGGCCCATTGACGCGCGCGGGCTGGTGGCCGAAGCTCCCCTCGGCGATGCGACTCAGGGCTCGCAGGGCAATGCCAACATTTACAACGGCGCCGCCGCCAATGCAACCACCGTCTCGTTCCAGTATTCGCAAGACACGCTCTACGCCCTGGCGGGCGACACGGGAGGCAAAGCGCAGCTCGACTCAAACGATCTCGATCGCGGGATCGTGCAGGCCCAGCAGGCAATCTCGGACTATTACGTGATCGGCTATTACACCACCAATAGCGCCCGCAACGGCAAATTCCGCCGCGTGAAAGTCGCGCTCGCGCAGGAGACCGGCGCCAAACTCGAGTATCGGCAGGGATATTACGCGGATAAGGAATTCGCTAAGTTTACCGCCGTCGACAAAGAACGCCAGCTTGAAGATGCATTGATGCTCGAGGATCCGATTACCGAGCTTTCCATCGCGATGGAGATCGATTACTTCCAGCTCAATCGCGCCGAGTACTTTGTCCCCATCGTGGTGAAGATTCCGGGGCGCGAACTGGCGCTGGCCAAACGCGGGGGCGCGGAACACACCCTCATCGATTTCGTGGGCGAGATCAAGGACATGGTCGGGGGCATGACCGTCTCGAACGTTCGCGACAATGTGAACATCAAGCTTTCCGACGCAACCGCCGCCGAGCTTGCGCACCGTCCCATCGAATACGACACGGGATTCACCCTCTTGCCGGGAAAGTACATGATCAAGTTCCTGGCCCGCGACGACGAGACGGGACGCATCGGAACCTATCAGACCACGTTCGTGATTCCCAACCTCAACAAGGAAGAGAAACGGATCCCGATCAGCTCCGTGGTGCTGAGCAGCCAACGGGTGGAACTGAAGCAGGCGCTCTACGACGCCGCAAAAACCAAGGCACGCGAAAAAGAAGACGCGGTCAACCCACTCGTACAAGGCGGCAGCAAGCTGGTTCCAAGCGTGACGCGGGTATTCAATGCGAGCCGCAGTATTTACGTATACCTCCAGGCCTACAAGCCGCATCCGGACGGAGCGCCACCGAACACGCAGCCATTGATGGCCTTCGTCAGCCTGTATTCTGCAGGGGCGGAGGTGTTCAAGACCGCTCCCATTGCGGTCGAGCCGAATGCGGCAACGCGCCTGGGCGTGGTCCCGCTCAGCTTTGATCTCGCCACCAATCGGCTCGCGCCGGGGCGATACGATTGCCAGGTCACGGTGCTCGATCCTGCCGCGTCGAAAGCCACATTCTGGCGAGCCCCCATCGTGATCGCACCATGAAGCAGCAGCGCAGAAGCAGTTGAAGCAGGGATGAAGCTGCGGCGAAAAAACTGCCGCAATCATTCTTTTACGATAGACTCGAGTTACGCGACCAACCCCTACCGCGCACACAGCGATGAAAAAGAGCACGCTTCCGACTCTGAGCGAAGTAGCGAGACAAGCTGGCGTTGGCAACACCACTGTGTCGCGGGTCATCAATGGCGGTGAGCGCGTCAGCCCCAAGACACTGGCCAAGGTGCGCCGCGTAATCGACGCCTTGGGTTACAGGCCCAACCAGGCGGCGCGGGTCCTGAAGGGCGACCGCACAAAAACAATCGGCCTGATGATACCCAGCCTCGCGGATCCGTTCTTCTCCAGCTGCGCCGAGGCCGCCCAGGCCGTGGTGCGCGCCAACGACTCGCTGCTGATCGTTACCGCGACGCAGAATGATCCTCATACCGAGATCGAAAACCTCAACGTGCTGATCAGCCATCGTGTGGACGGGCTGCTGCTGGCTCCGGCTAACTCGCGCAGCCAGGCGTTGTGCGACCTCGTGAACCGACTATCGATCCCGGTGGTGACGATCGACCGCCCGATTTTCAATTCCTCAGTGTCGTCCGTAGTGACGGATAACTTCAAAGGAGCACGAACGGCCACCCAGCACCTGATCGAACACGGTTGTCAGCGCATCATATGCCTTACCGGCGAAACAACTCTGTTTACAATCCATGAACGGGTTCGCGGATATCGCGCCGCCGTCAGTGCCGCGGGCTTGCCCTGCACGGTGAATACTTCGATCAAGGATTACCGATCGGCCGAATACGCGATCGAAAGCCTTTTGGCGGGACCCAACTGTCCTGACGCTTTTTTTACGCTCAAAAACAGCACCACGATTTATGCTTTCGAGGTTCTGCAAAAATTGAATGTGGCCATGCCGAAGCCCATCGCCCTGTTGGGTTTTGACGATTTTGAGCTGGCCACGACTCTGCGGCCATCGGTCAGCGTCGTCCAGCAGCCGGTCGAAGAGATTGGCCGTGCCGCCGCCGAACTATTGTTTGAGAAGTTTCCTGGTTCCTCCAATGCCGCCCTCGCGGCACGTTCAACTAAACCCCGCCGCATCCTGTTTGAGACCCAGCTCATCCGCCGCAGTTCGTGCGGGTGTGCTCCTCATTCAGCCTGAAACGCGGGATTTGGGATCGTTTCCATTCTTTCTCCCTTACAAGCGAACGATTATGGTATCGTTTCCAACAGCAGTGACCAGCCGTCAATAAATCGGCATGGCGCGGCGTCGACGCGAGGCCATCTCCGCCTCGTGATCGGCGTTGTTTTGCGTTTTGAATCTTCGATTCTCCTTCTGCTTTTCTCTGGTGACCGAAATGAATCTCGAGAATGGTCAGGTGTTAACCATAGGAGTCGACCTTGGTGGAACCAATCTGCGTGTGGCTGCCTACGCACCGGATCAAGGCATTGTTGACTCGCTCGTGTTGCGAACTCGACTCGAGGCTGGGCCCATGTGCGTCGTCGATGATATGTGCGACGCCATTGCGAAATTAGTCAATCGACACACCCATGGACGGGTGCTGGGAGGCATCGGGGTAGGTTCGCCCGGGCCGCTCGAACTGCCCGCCGGGCGGCTGCATCATCCCCCAAATCTTCCCGGGTGGGATGGGTTTCCGCTGCTGGATGAGATTGAGAAGAGGTTATCGCGCCCGGTGGTGCTCGAGAGCGATGCCAACCTCGCGGCACTGGCAGAGTACGCGCTGGGCCTGGGAAAGGATCTCGGCATCGATTCTTTTTGCATGCTGACTCTGGGCACCGGCGTCGGCAACGGGATCATCCTCAACGGGAAAGTGTGGCACGGGGCCAACGGCATGGGCGGCGAAGCCGGGCACATGACCGTCGAACCCGACGGACCGCTGTGTGGATGCGGCAATAACGGTTGCCTCGAAGCCTGCGCGTCGGCGACCGCCCTGGTCAATGCTGCGGAGCGCATGATCGCCGCGGGCGGAGCGCGTGGGCTCGCGGACTTGAAAGGCACATCTGCGTCTCTCACGGCGCTCGACCTGGCCAGGGCCGCTCGCCAGGGTGATCCCGACGCGGGCTCGATCTTCGTGCGTGCGGGAAGGTCGCTGGGAATCTGCCTCGCGGGCCTGATCAACATTTTTAACCTGCCCCTATACGTGATTGGCGGCGGAGTGGCCGTCTCGTGGGACTTGATTGCAGACTCCCTGTTTGCGGAATTGGAGAGGCGCAGTTATGTCTACGCCCTCACCGCGCCGGGCCGGGCGGCTTCGAATGGAATGCCGGGCGGAGGCACAAAGGTACTTCCCGCGAAGCTGGGTTCGGAGGCGGGCCTGCTGGGCGCATGTATTCTCCCGCTGCAGGCGCTGGAGATCGCAGGGGTTCCGTGAGATGAAGGCGAGTTGTAAAATGGTGCCATCGTCCTGGGACCGCGAAGGCGCACCAGGCCGCTTCTGCGATTGGAATTCCGAACTCCCTTTCGTGGCATAGAGAAGCGAATTCAAACTGGACCTCAAGTCAAATTCCAGGAGAGCCCCGTTGGCGCAGTCTCGCAAGTCGTTTGCTTGCGGATTGGCCGTGGTGGCGCTTCTCTGTGCCTGGCAACCAGACCAGCCCTCGGCGCAGGACGGGCCTGCGCAGGCCGCTCCGAACGGTGGGCCTTCGCGGCCTTCGAATCCTCCCACGGCTGTACGCAAGACGCCCATCACGGCCGACGGATTCGTAGATTCGGGGACCGCGATTTTTGAGGACATCACCCGGGCCGCGGGACTGTCGGGCTGGAAACACACCATGGGTGCGGCTGACAAGGGTTTGATCTGCGATGTGAACGGCTCGGGCGTGGGTCTGATCGACTACGACAACGACGGCTGGCTCGACATCTACCTCGTCAATGGGTCCAACTTCAACGCCCTGGATGGAAAGCAGGAGGCGCCGCACGCCGCCTTGTTTCACAACAATCACGACGGCACATTTACCGACGTTGCCGCAAAGGCCGGGGTGACAAACGATCGCTGGGGCTTCGGAGTGGCCATCGCGGATTATGACAATGACGGCTGGCCCGATATCTTCGTCAGTAACCTGGGCAAGAATCGCCTTTACCACAACAACCACGACGGCACGTTTACC
The DNA here is from genome assembly GCA_036489245.1 of Occallatibacter sp. Lineage (GTDB taxonomy): Bacteria > Acidobacteriota > Terriglobia > Terriglobales > Acidobacteriaceae > Telmatobacter. The sequence goes on from DASXGD010000414.1 coordinate 7,261, forward strand.
GATGTCGGCGAGAAGGCCGGCATCACGCTGGGCAACTGGTCGGCGGGAGGGACCTGGGGCGACTACGACGGCGACGGGAGGCTGGACCTGTTCGTCACCGGATACGTCCACTTTGATCGCGGCAACCTGCCCTACGAGAAGACCAAGGCGGTCGGATTCTCGTATTGCGAGTTCCGCGGCGCGCCGGTCATGTGCGGGCCCAAAAACATCGAGGGCGAGCCCGACCACCTCTTTCACAACAACGGTGATGGAACGTTTACCGACGTGAGCGTCAAGGCCGGCGTGTCCGACCAGGCCAATCGATACTACGGCTTTACTCCCGTGTTTGTTGACGTGAACAACGACGGCAAAGTCGACTTGGTGGTGGCGGACGATTCCACTTTGAGTTATCTCTACATCAACCGCGGCGATGGAACATTTGAAGATGCAAGCTATGCCTCGGGTTTCGGGCTCAATGAGGACGGGCGCGAAGTGGCGGCCATGGGTGTGGCAGTGGGCGATTATCTCAACAATGGCCTCATTGATTTCGCCATCAGTGATTTCTCCGACGAAGCCAAGTTGTTATTTCATAACGATGGCAATACCAGTTTTACCGAAATGTCGATGCGTTCGGGAATCGGAAAGAAATCGATTCCCTTTCTTGGCTGGGGAACCGGGTTTCTTGATTACGATAATGACGGCTGGCTCGATCTCATGTTTGTGAATGGCCACATCTATCCCGCGGCCGACAAACTGGATTGGGGAACCTCCTACAGCCAGAGGCCGCTCTTGTTCCACAACCTGCGCGACGGCAAATTTGAAGAAGCCCCGCCTGTGAAAGGATCAGGGCTGGCCCAGATTATTTCCGGAAGGGGAGCGGCGTTCGGGGATTTGTTCAATGACGGAAAGATTGACGTGGTGATCAGCACCATCGAGGGACCGCCGGTGCTCTTGCGCAATGTCCATCCCGATCATCATCACTGGGTGGAGTTGAAACTCGCAGGAGGCCCGAAGAGCCCGCGCGATGCGGTGGGGGCCACTGTATACCTGACAGCGAATGGCATGCGCCAGCGGCAGGACGTGCTGAGCAGCGGCAGCTACGTTTCGACCAACGACCCGCGGCCGCACTTCGGGCTGGGCGATGCGACCGATGCGGGGACGGCCGAGATTCACTGGCCATCGGGAACAAAGGAAAATGTGAAACTGCCCGCGGTCGACCGCATCTTCACCATCACGGAAGGCCGCGGTATCACGGCGGTGTTGTGCGCCGCGCCGCCCTGCGCTACCAGCGCGCCGGAGCCGTCCAGTCCCGGGCCGGCCGCTCCAAAACCCACCGCGCAGGGGAGCAAGCCCTGATGCGCTGGCCGTCCCGTTTTTGCGCCGCTATCGCTGCGGCGTGCCTGATCACGTCGACGACCGCGGCCGGACCGCAGGCTTCCGCGCCTGCCGCACAGCCGGCGGCTCCCGCGTCTTCGCCAACCATGGTTCCAGGCCGATTTGTGGACATCACTCAAAAGGCCGGCGTGCACTTCGAGCACCAGGCACTGCACACCTCGCGCAAGTATCTGCTCGAGACCATGGGCTCGGGGGTCGCCCTTTTCGACTGCGACAACGACGGAAGGCTCGATCTCTTCCTCGTGAACGGTGCGCCGTACAGCGATCCCACGCCGCCGGGGTTCATCCCCCAGAAGAAGTCGCCGCAGGACTGGAACCGCTTGTATCACCAGAAACCGGACGGCACCTTCGAGGACATCACCGAAAAATCGGGGCTCAAGGGCGTCGGCTACGGCATGGG
>DASXGD010000467.1:0-4673 GCA_036489245.1 Occallatibacter sp.
GAGGAAGTGGCCGCCAAGGATCCGGGCGCCATTTACAAGGAGAGCATCGACCCGGCCGTGGGCTTTGGCGCGTGGCAGGCGCGCAAGCTGGCCTTCGCACTGGGATTGAAGCCGACCCAGATCAACCAGGCCGTCGCGTTCTTCCAAAGCCTGTATCGGGCTTTCGTCGATACGGACTCTTCGCTGCTCGAGATCAATCCCTTCATTACCACCAAGGACGACAAGCTGTTTGCCCTCGACGCGAAGATCAACTTCGACGACAACGCGCTGTTCCGCCATGCGGACATCAAGGCGCTGCGGGATACGGCCGAAGAGGACCCGCTCGAAGTGGAGGCCAGCAAGTACGCCCTCAACTACATCAAGCTGGATGGCTCAATCGCCTGCATGGTCAACGGAGCGGGCCTGGCGATGGCCACCATGGACATCATTCAATATGCCGGCGGCAGCCCCGCCAACTTCCTCGACGTGGGCGGCGGCGCGACCCAGGAACAGATCGAGCACGCCTTCGAGATTCTTCTTTCCGACGCCAATGTGAAGGCCATCTTCATCAATATCTTCGGGGGAATCCTGCGCGTGGACCGGCTGGCAACCGGGGTGGTTGCCGCTGCGCGCAAGCTGGATGTGAAGGTGCCGATTGTGCTGCGGCTGGAAGGGACAAACGTGGAAGAAGGCCGGCAGATTCTGAAGGATTCCGGTTTGAATTTCCAGGTGGGCGCAACGATGAAGGAAGCAGCGGAGATGGTGGTGAGAGCAGCTGCTAGCCGCTAGCTTTTAGCCTCTAGCTAAAAACAAGAAGCCCGTAATGGAGATGGAAATTGGCTCAGGACTTCCAGGATCTGACGGTTTGGCAACGGGCCATGGAGATGACCGTTTGTATCTACAGTCTGACCAGGTCTTTCCCAAAAGATGAGCAGTACGGGCTCGTATCCCAGTTGCGCCGCGCCTGTGTGTCGGTAGCCAGCAACATTGCGGAAGGTCGCGGGAGAGCGACCGAAGGCGAATTCAGACAGTTTTTGTGCATCGCTCAAGGTTCAACTTATGAAGTACAAACACAACTTCTAGTGGCCCGGCGGTTAGAGATGGGAGAAGAGATCATCCTGCGGAAGGCAGAGGCTCTCTGCGTCGAAACCTCAAAGATGCTCGGCGCGTTCATCCAATCTTTAAAAGCTAGAGGCTAGAAGCTAGAAGCTAGGAGCTGTTTTCATGGCTGTATTAGTCGACAACAATACGCGGCTTATCGTTCAGGGCATTACCGGCAAGGAAGGCACTTTTCACGCCAAGGGCTGTGCCGAATACGGCACCAAAGTGGTTGGCGGCGTGACTCCGGGCAAAGGCGAAACCACACACGAGGGCTGGCCGGTGTTCAACACGGTGGCGGACGCGGTGAAAGAGACCGGCGCCAACGCGACCATGATCTTTGTGCCGCCGCCGTTTGCCGCCGACGCCATTCTCGAAGCCGAGGACGCGGGCATTCCGCTGATCGTGTGCATCACTGAAGGAATTCCGACGCTGGACATGGTGAAAGTGTGGGCCAAGATCAGGACGTCGAAGTCGCGGCTGATCGGCCCCAACTGCCCGGGCGTGATCTCGCCGGGCATGGCAAAGATCGGCATCATGCCCGGACGCATTCACAAGCAGGGCTCGGTGGGCATCGTTTCGCGCTCCGGCACGCTGACGTACGAGGCGGTTCACCAGTTGACGCAGCGCGGGATCGGCCAGTCGACGGCCATCGGCATTGGCGGCGATCCCATCATCGGCACCACGCATATCGATGCCCTGCGCCTGCTGAACGACGATCCAGGTACGGAAGCGATCATCATGATTGGGGAGATCGGCGGCACCAACGAAGAGAAAGCCGCGGAGTTTGTGAAGCAGCACGTGAAGAAGCCGGTCGTCGGCTTTATCGCCGGACAGACCGCGCCTCCGGGCCGCCGCATGGGCCACGCCGGCGCGATTATCTCGGGCGGCGAAGGCACCGCTTCCGGCAAGATGGAGGCCATGACAGCTGCAGGCATTCACGTGGTAGTGTCGCCGGCCGAGATTGGCGAGACGATGGCGAAGGCGTTAAAAGCAGCTCTTAGCCATTAGCTGTTAGCTCTTAGCTTTGAAGCCAATCGTTGGCTGGTTCCGTTCATTGCGGCTCGAGGATTCCGTAGCTAAAAGCTAATAGCTAATGGCTAATAGCTGCTTTTCACCACACCCGGCAGGGATTCGCGCTCACCATCCTCGCGGTCTTCTTGCAACTGAAGCTCTTGGCGAATTCGGGCAAATCCTGCAAAACAGAGTTGGTGCGGTATTCGTCGGGAGCGTGCGGATCGGTCTGGGCCTGGGTGCGTAACTGCTCGGGGCGGGTTTGCGTGCACCACTGCTGGGCATAGGCTACCCAGAAGCGCTGGTCGGGCGCATACCCGTCCATCTTGGCGTTCATGTCGAGGTGCGCGGCTTCGGCTTTGTCGAGCCACGCAATCCATGCCAGCCAAAGACCGCCGAGGTCGGCGAGGTTCTCACCCAGGGTCAGTTTGCCGTTCAGATGAACGCCGGGGACAGCCTCGATGGCATCGTACTGCTTGACCATGCACTGGGCGCGCTCGTTGAACCTTTTCTCGTCTTCCTTGGTCCACCAATCCTTCAGGTTGCCGTCCTTGTCGAACTGCCTGCCTTCGTCGTCGAATCCATGGGTGAGTTCGTGGCCGACGGTCGAACCCATGTCGCCGTAGTTGGCGGCGTCATCTTCCTTGTCGCTGAAGAACGGCGGCTGGAAGTAGCCGGCCGGGAAGTTGACGTTGTTCTGCTGGGGCTCGTAGTAGGCGTTGACGGTGGGCGGAGACATGTACCACTCTGCCTTGTCAACCGGCTTGCCGATCTTGGCAAGATCGCGGGCGAAGTTAAACTCGCGCACGCGCTCAAGGTTGCCAATCGAGTCGCCCCGCACGATCTCAAGCCTGGAATAGTCGCGCCATTTGTCCGGATAACCGACCTTGTTCATCACCGTGTGGAGCTTTTCGCGGGCCTTGACCTTGGTTTCCGCGCTCATCCAATCGAGCCCATCGATGTCTTTGGCCATGGCCTGCTCGATGGCGATGGTCATATTCAGGGCGCGTGCCTTATCTTCGGGGGGAAAGTACGTAGCCACATACACCTGGCCGAGCGCCTCGCCCATTTCACGGTCCACGCGGCTGGTGCAGCGCTTCCAGCGCTCCTGCTGCTTCTCAGCGCCGTTCAGGATGTGCGAATAGAAGTTCCAGGTTTCCTGCTCGAACGCTTCGGGCATGCTGGTGCCCGCGTAGGCATGCAGAATATGCCAGCGCAGATAGATCTTGATTTGATCGATCGGCGTGTCGGCCATCAAAGCATTGAACTCGGCGAAGAACTTGGGCTCAGTATCGTTCATCTTGCCCGCCGCGGGCGCTTGCGCGGCCGTCACGTAGGCGGCCAACGCGAAATGCGGCAATTCCTTTTCGAAGCTGGCCACGTCGGTGGGATGGTTCAGGTTCTGCGGGTCCCGCTGTTCGGTGATCGTGAGCGAAGCCTTGGCGAGGCGTGTTTCGAGGGCCAGTACGGTCTCGGCATCTTTCGCGGCTTGAGCTTCGGACTCGCCGGCGAGGACGAATATCTTGCGCACGTGCTCGACGTATTGCTTGCGCTGTTCCACCGACTTGGCGTCAGTCCGGGTGTAATAGTCGCGCTCGGGGAGGCCGAGCCCGCCGGCATTGTAACCGGAGATGACGGAGTTGGCGTCGGCGTAGTCCTGGGTGGAGCCGAAGTTGAAGAAGGCGTTGACGCCAATTCGATGGAGGTGGGCCAGAAGAGACGGCAGTTCGCCGGGGGATTTAAGGGCGTCGATGCGATCCAGTTCGGGCTTGAGCGGGGCCACGCCCAGTTTGTTGATGGTCGCGGTATCCATGCAACCGGCGTACTCGTCGCCGATCTTCTGTTCGTTCGCAGTGCGGGAATCTGGGTGCGACTCGGCTGCAGCTTCGAGGATCTGCTTGAGGTGCAGACGATTCAACTCAAACAGCTCGGTAAAGCGGCCGTAGCTTGCCTGGTCGGGCGGCAGCGGATTGCGCTTGAACCAGCCATTGCAGCTATAGAGATAAAAGTTCTCGCAGGGATCGATCGCTTTGTCGATCAGGGAGGGGTCGAAGACCCGGAGTTCGGACGCGCTATGGGAGGCAGACGCATGGTTCGATGAGTCCTGCCCCGCAGCTCCCGTCGCGAGGGCGATCAACCCGGAAAAGAGGGGGGCGGCCACAGCAAGCGAGTGGCGAATGGAAGAAGACCCAGACGAAAACATGACGCCAATGTACCAGATACGATCCGGCCGGCGCCCGGGGATGTGACCGGTACAATGAACTGGGGAAGAGCGATCGTTTCGAAGGAGCAGACGGAGTGGCACAACGCACATTCAGCATCATCAAGCCGGACGCTGTCCGCAAGGGGTACACGGGAGCGATCCTGGCAGAGATCGAGAAAGCCGGATTTCAGATCGTCGGCATCAAAAAGCAGTCGATTTCAAGGGCAGAGGCCGAGGGCTTTTATTACGTTCACAAGGCGCGGCCGTTTTTCGCCGCCTTGTGCGAATTCATGTCGTCGGGGCCGCTGGTTTTATTGGTTTTGGAAAAGGATAGTGCGATTGCCGACCTGCGCAAGCTGATGGGCGCGACCAATCCGGC
>DASXGD010000476.1:0-5480 GCA_036489245.1 Occallatibacter sp.
TCCGGCTCATCGTGATTGAATTAGGTAAATTCACCGTAAGTTCCCTGAAATCAGGGTGTGATTTCGCTGGCTTCTGCTCCGATCACGAATTGTTGAAAGTCTGCCGGACTCCAAGGCCGTCCTGCCGATGCAGAAAACCGAAAACACTACGATCACTATAAGCGTGTTGATGCGGCACTCGCCAGATTGCGCCAGGGGAGGGCCGCATCGTGGAAGAAATGTCGATGGTCGTGGGGCAATGCGCAACCAATCGAATCCGAGAACATCAGACTTTGGATTGAGGGCTTTCCAATTAAAACATTCCAACCAGATGGCCAACAGGGAGAGGTGACATGGATCGGCTCTGCGACGCGAGGGTAGTTTGTGGTAACCACCACCAGGCCAGGCTCCATTGCTGCGCCATCACGATTGTTCTCTGTTCTCTGGCTCCCGCAGGATGCTTTGCGCAGGCGGATGCATCCAAGCCCCTGCCGGATGCGCCTTCGAGAAGTGCGCAATCGCAAACCGCACCGCAGACCACGAATCCGCTGACGGGTGGGATTCACCTGGTGCAACTGCTGGAGCGGAAGTCGCTCGTCTTTCCTGATCTGGCTACGAACAAGACGCCATTCGGAACCGGTGACAAGTTCAAGCTGGCGGTAAACAACTCCGTTTCGCTGGCGGCTATCGGCGCGGCGGCGGTCTCGGCCGCTTACGGCCAGGCGGTCGACACTCCCGAGGGTTATGGCCAGGGCGCTGAAGGATATGGCAAACGGTTTGGATCCGGCATGGCCCGTGTCGCTTCGGCGAACCTGTTCGGCACCTTCGCGATCGCGTCTGTGATGCACGAGGATCCCCGCTTCTATGTTCGGAAGGGTCTGTCCTTTGGCCAGACCGTGAAGTACTCGGCCGTGAGGATCGCCATCACGCGCAGTGATTCCGGGAAACCAGTGATTGACTTTGCCGGGCTGGTGGGTCCGCTGGCGGGAGAATTCCTGGCAAACACCTATTTTCCCGAGGGAAACCGCGGAGTCTCCGATGCTTTGATCCGCTACGCTGCCGACCTTGGCTGGAAGTTCGGGGGAAACCTTTTGCGACAGTATTGGCCGAGCATTAACCGGAAGCTGCGCCTGCTGCCGTCAGGGCCTGAGCCGACACCTGAGCCAGCGACGGAGAAGCGCGATTAAAAGCAATTCGGCGGGCCGTGGGCGTTGGCCAGAAGCCATTAGTGCGCGCGTGCGGCCTTGCGCAAGCGGTCGCGAATGGCATCTCCGACGCCTCCGGCAGGGGGCATCGGGCAGAGGATGATGGTGCATCCCAGGCCATCGAGGGCGCGCAAGCCCGCATAGAGCGAATGCGCCATCTCCTCCGGCGCCGCCCACCGTCCCCATGGAAAGATTGCCGTTTCAGGGCTCCCTGGCGCAGTCATGCCGGCTGGGAGCATGATGCCGACGCGCTCCTTGGGGTAAAGCGCGGCGGTACGGGCAAGCTGTGCCGGGAGGTCCGAGGGCGTCGCTTCGATGAGCACCAGGCGGGCGCGGGGAGCGTAGTGGCGCATCCCCACTCCAGGGGAGGGGAGTGCCTGCGGAGATTCGGACGGCGCGCGGGCTTCCTTTTGATAGGTCTCGGCTTGAAAGGTCTCGACGGGTCCGGCGACGGATCGGATCTGCTCGGCCGTGACCGCGCCGGGCCGATAGATCAGCATCGGGCTCTGGCCGGGGTCGAGCACCGTCGACTCGACGCCGTGTGCCGTCGGTCCGGAGTCAAGAATGGCGTCGATGCGGCCATCGAGGTCTTCGAGAACGTGATCGGCCGTAGTGGGGCTGGTGCGGCTGAACATGTTGGCGCTGGGCGCGGCGACGGGAATTCCCGCGCGACGGATGAGCTGAAGCGCAACCGGGTGTGCGGGCATGCGGATCCCGACGAGGGGGCGACCGGCCGTGACCGCATCCGGTACCGCTGCCGAGCGGGGAAGAAGAAGTGTGAGCGGCCCGGGCCAGAAGGCGTCGATCAGCCTGCGTGCCGAGTCGGGAATGCTTGCCACGATCTGGTCGAGCATGGCATTGGGCATCGAGATGAGGCTGTGCGGGGCGGCGATGTGAACGATGACCGGGTCCCAGGACGGGCGCTGCTTGGCGGTGAAGATCCGCGCGACGGCGGCAGGATCGAGGGCATTCGCCCCCAGTCCGTACACCGTCTCGGTGGGCAGCGCTACCAGCCCGCCGGAGCGAAGAATCTCAGCAGCCCGATCGAGAGCCGCGCGGGCCTGGGCGGTATCGAGATGCAGGGGATCGACGGCCAGGCGGAGGGTGTGCACGCTGTTATCTTCGCCGGTCGGCTGGCAACCACGCCACCTCGCCGATCTCACAGACCTTATACTCAACAATCATGGTAGCTGTGGAGACGGAAATCAAATTCCGGGTGGATGACCTGGCCGAGCTTGCCGGAAAGCTGGCGATCGCGGGTTTCCACCTCGACACCCCGCGCACCTTTGAGAGCAACGTGCTGTACGACACGCCCGACCGCCAGATGCGGGCGCGCACGGAGATTCTGCGCATCCGCAACTACGGCGGAAAGTGGACCATGACCCACAAGCGCCTTCCGGACAATGGGCCCGGGGAAGACCGCCACAAGCATCGCCTGGAGTTCGAAACGGAGCTTTCGGACGGGGAACCGCTGGCTGAGGTCTTTCAAAGGCTGGGACTCATCGCTGCCTTTCGCTATGAAAAATGGCGCAGCGAGTGGAGCGACGGGCAAGGACATTGCGTGATCGATGAAACGCCCATCGGGAATTATGCGGAGCTGGAAGGCGCGCCGGAGTGGATCGACCACATCGCGGCGAGGCTTGGCGTGCTTCATTCCGAATACGTCACCCTTAGCTATGGACGGCTCTTCGAGCAGTGGCGGGATGAGAATCAATCCCCCGCCGAGCATCTCACTTTTGAGGCAGTTTTGCCCGCGGGCTCCCGTACGTAACGCGCTCGGGCGTCGATTATTTTCGCGATTTCTGACCTCCTTCTGATCGGATTCTGCACAGTCTTTCAAGTTTGCTGCCTGAGCGGCCGATAACGCGACCGTGCGAGGACTTCGTGCGCGGGAGGAGCGAATGGCAAAGGTGAATGAGAACGGGACGCGGTTACGATGGGCGTGCCAACGCGGGTTGCGGGCTGCCGTCCTGGCGCTGGCAGTGCTAATGGCGCTGCCCGGAAGCGCGGCGAGCGATCGTCCGGTCAAGTCGAGAGTGCCGCCAATCTATCCGGAACTGGCCAAGCGGATGAAGATCGCCGGGATCGTAAAGGTGGAAGCCACGGTCGATGCCGACGGCAAAGTCACGGGGGTGAAAACGCTTAGCGGGAGTACGGCGCTTCAGACAGCGGCCGAGGATGCGGTGCGGAAATGGAAGTTCGGTCCGGGCGATGGCACTGCCACGGTGGCCGTTGATGTGAACTTCAGCATGGCGCAGTGATCGGAGCCTTCCCGTCTCCCAAGGGAAGAGAACGGATGCCGGATTTGTGCCGGGACTACTGTCCCGGCACAACTGTTCCAGCACGACGATGTTCCTGTATTACGAGGAGAACTGCCAGGTTTGCTACGATTCGACGCCGTGGCACTTCTTATACTTCTTGCCCGAACCGCAGGGGCAGGGATCATTGCGGCCCACCTTTTCGCCGGTGCGGCGCTGGTTGGGCTGGCTTGCCGCGGAGCCGCCGGCCATGCTGGCTACCGCGAGTTCGCGCTGCTTCTTGCGGGCGAACTCCTTCTCGAGGGCGTCAATGGTGGTCTGCGGTGTCCGGGTGGGGACGGGAATCTCGCGGGGCGCAGCTTCAAGCACTGGCGCCGGGCGCGGGGAGGCAGAGGCCACGGGCGGAGCGGCTGGAACAGCGCGCCGAGGCTGGGGGGCGGCGTTGACCGGCTGCCCGTCCGGACCGATGATCTGCATCCGGAACAGGAACCGGACCGTGTCTTCCTGGAACTTCAGCATCATGGCTTCGAACATGTCGAACGACTCGCGCTTGTAGGCCACCAGTGGATCCTGCTGCGCATACCCGCGGAGCCCGATGCCCTCTTTCAGGTGGTCCATCGAAAGCAGGTGATCCTTCCACAGACCGTCGATTACGCTGAGCATCACCATGCGCTCGTGGTAGCGCATCGTTTCGGAGCCGAGGATCTTTTCCTTGGCTTCGTAGTCTTCCTTGAGCTTTTCGAAGATTTCATCGCCCAGCTCGTGACGCGCCAGTTCGAGCGGGCGGATGCCGGCGGGCGACAAGCTGAGGCCAAACTGACCGATGAGGCGGTCGTCGAGCCCCTTGATATTCCACTGGTCGGGATGCTTGTCCTCCGGTGCGAATTCATCCAGCGCCGAACTGAGGATGCCGCCGACATAGTCTTCGAGAATCAACTCCCGCTGTTCGACGCCCTCGAGCAACTGGCGGCGCAGGCCGTACACCGCCTCGCGCTGCTTGTTCATTACGTCGTCGTATTCGAGCAGGTGTTTGCGGGATTCGAAGTTCTGCGCTTCCACGGCTTTTTGCGCGGCCTCGATGCGATTCGAAATCATGCGCGACTCGATGGGCACGCCCTCTTCCATGCCCAACTTTTCGAGCAGCACGCTCACCCACTGCTTGGCGAAGATGCGCATGAGGTCGTCTTCGAGGGAGAGATAGAAGCGCGATTCGCCGGGATCGCCCTGGCGGCCGGCGCGCCCGCGCAACTGGTTGTCGATGCGGCGGGACTCGTGCCTCTCGGTTCCGAGAATGAAGAGTCCGCCGGCGTCGATGACCTGTTCGTGATCTTTGAGCGCCGTTTCGTTGTGGACGGCGAACGCGGCGGCCCAGTCGGGCTCGGCGACTTCGAACTCCTGGCCCTGGTAATAGAAACGCAGGAAACCGGCGGGAGCCATGGGGTTGATGGCTCCCTCGGCCACGCTGATGGCCCGCGCGTGGCCTTTTTTCACCAGCTCCATGCGGGTCATGAACTCAGCGTTGCCACCGAGCAGAATGTCGGTGCCGCGGCCGGCCATGTTGGTGGCGATGGTGACCATGCCGAGGCGCCCGGCCTGGGCTACGATTTCCGCTTCGCGCTCGTGGAACTTGGCGTTCAGCACCACATGGCGCACACCCTGCCGCTGCAGAATTCCGGAAAGCCGCTCTGACTTTTCAATCGACGTGGTGCCGACCAGCACGGGCTGCTTCTTCTCGTGCAAGGCGGCGATATCGTCGGCGACGGCTTTGTATTTTTCCTTTTCGGTGCGGTAGACAACGTCGGCATTTTCGAGACGCCGCATCGGCTTGTTGGTGGGAATGACGACGATCTCGAGCTTGTAGATCTTCTCGAATTCGGCGGCTTCGGTTTCGGCGGTACCGGTCATGCCGCTCAGCTTCTTGTAGAGGCGGAAGTAGTTCTGGAAGGTGATCGTCGCCAGGGTCTGGTCTTCCTTGCGGATCATGACGCCCTCTTTGGCTTCAATGGACTGGTGCAGTCCGTCGGACCAGCGGCGCCCG
>DASXGD010000494.1:0-3560 GCA_036489245.1 Occallatibacter sp.
CCTGGGCTCTACCTGTTCGAGATCACCCAGACCTTCGGCCGCGCGCTGATTGGCTGGATTCACTTCCGCTGGCGGCGCCCCGCCTGCCGGGTCGCCCAGATGTTCCGCTACCTGGGTGTTGTTCGGGTCGAGCTCGAGCGCGTGGGCCAGCGCGGCATGAGCCCCCGCAGCATCGCCTGCGATGCGATCGCGGGCCGCGGTCTGGACCAGCGCGGTCACCGCGTGGCTGCGCGCGATATCCGCGGCCAGGCGGTAATCTCCGTTGGTCGGATCGAGCGAAGCCGCCTGCGCGTCCTGCCGCAATGCTGCTTCGAAGTTGCCTTTCTGGTACTCTTTTGCGGCCGAAAGATAAAGCTTCGCCGCACGGCGCCGCTCACCGCCGGTTGGCTGCCGTGCCTCTTTGATTTCACCGGGAGGTGGCTGGGGCGAAGGAGCCGCATTGCCGCCTTGTGGCGCCGGAGCCGCCGTCTGCGAACCTTGAGCCGGGGATGAGTCCGTTGCCGGCCTGGCCGCCGGCTCGGGGTTGGTGGTTGGCGGTTCCTGGGCCGCGCACACTGCTGCCGCCAGCATGCAGGCGATCAGCGCTCGTGCATTCCAGGGCCCCGTCCTCATGCCGCGGCCCCCTTATAGGCCAGAAGGTCGGCCAGCGTGGTGGCGCAAACCTCAGGCCCCAATGCATTCAATTCATCAAAGGTGTATCGGCCCGTAGCCACGGCGATCACGGGCAGGGAATTGGCGCGCGCCGCTTCGATATCCCGCGGCGTATCGCCCACGACGCAGACCTTCGCTTCCGCTCCGGCCATCTCGCGCGCCTTGTTCGCGGCGTGTCCAATCAGTTCAGACCGGATGGGAAAATGATCGCTGAAGCCGCCAAAACGAAACCATTCGCGCAGCCCTGCGTGCTCCACCTTGATCCAGCCAATCATCTCCAGGTTCCCGGTACCCACCCCCAGCAGCGCGCCTCGTCCCGCCAGATGGCGCAGGACCTCTTCCACTCCCGGCATGCGCACCAGGTCAAGGGCATGTCTTTGTTCCGCCACCGTCTTGCCCATGGCTTCGAGAATAGCCTCCGTGTGCGTCTCCAGCACATCGGGGGGAATCCCGGCCTGGTTGCATGCCTCCCTCAGAATGCCCGTATCCGTGCTCCCCTGCAGGACTATGCCGGCCAGCGTTACCTCGAATCCCGTAACCCGCTGCACGCTCGACGCGAACGAGTCCACGTGGATCCGGTCGCGGCTGCGCAGCAGCGTACCGTCGACGTCGAACAGGTACGCGTCCTGTTCGTCCCAGCCGAATCCCGGTGCGATGGCGACCCGCGGCCCGCTCTCATCTATCCAACCGCGCACAGATTCTCTCGCATTGAGTTCAATCATTTTTTAGATACGGCGTCAGCCCTGGCGATAGCCCGAGCGAGCCGTGCTTAATACAGGACGTTCGCTGCGCGGCGGACGCTTGAGACCGGCGCGAACCTCGGCCAGGCTGAGCCCCAGCTCGGCCATAGTCCGGCTCAGCGTGTTGCGGTGCATCCCCAATTCTTCGGCGGCTTTGCACTGGTTCCCCCGGTTCGCTATCAGCACCTCACGAAGATATTGCCGCTTGAACTCCCGCACTGCCTCTTCGTAGCGGATCCCGCTGGAATGCATTTGCGTAACCAGGCTATCCAGTTCCCGTCTCACGTGCACCTCATTTTGTTTTTACTAGACTGTCATATTACTCGTTTGTGGGGCGGTGGAAAAAGTCGAAATCAATTGTGTTCGGTATGAATCAGCCGTTGCGATTCTTCTTCGATCGATTGCAGGCCCGCGTGAACCCGCCCCGACAGCTCCGATGGGGTCATGTGCGTGCTTACGTGCAGTGCGCCAAAAAACATGCGCGGCAGATTCGACTGGACGAGCCATTCCTGCTGCGGAAAGAACGCCACTATTACGAGGATGAACACGACCACCAGCACAACCCCTTGAAAGAATCCGAAAATGGCTCCCGCGATTCCGTCCAGCCAGCCCAGGCCAATCATCTTGAAGGCCCTCGCAAGCAGGTTTCCGATCAGCGCGAACAACACCATGACCAGCAGCGCGATCAGAAGAAACGCAATCGTGTCGGCGATTGCGGCGTAGCGAACCAGGGGCAAAAAAATTCCGGCCAGGCGGCCATAATTCCACCCCGCCACCGAAAGCCCCACAACCAGCCCGGCGAGCGAACACACCGAACGGAAGAAGCCCTGGGTCATCCCCGCGATCACGGCTCCCACCATGATGATCACCACCGCCCAATCGACCAGCGTCATTCTGTAGCTCCAAAGAAAATAGAAGTGGTTTTCGAATCAGGTTGCGAATGAGGTTTAGCTTTCAGCAGGCCCTAGTCCCTGGTCCCTACGTGAGCTGCCGCCCCGTCAGCCGGTGGAAGGCTTCAAGGTACTTATCGCGCGTGCGCTCCGCGACATCCTGTGGCAAGCCCGGTGCCGGCGCCTGTTTGTTCCAGCGGATGGCTTCGAGATAGTCGCGGACGAATTGCTTATCGAAGGAGGGCTGCGCGCCGCCGGGCTTCCACGCGCCGGCATCCCAGAAGCGCGAAGAGTCCGGCGTCAATACTTCGTCGGCGAGAAGGATGTTCCCGCCCACCGTTCCAAATTCAAACTTCGTATCGGCAAGAATAAGCCCGCGCGACTCGGCTTGCGCCGCAGCTTTTGCATAGATCGCCAGGGTGAGCCGCCGCAGCTCTGCGGCCTGCTCCGCCCCGATGCGCGCTTCAATCTCCGCAAATGAGATGTTTTCGTCATGCGCCCCGTCCTGGCTCTTGGTCGCCGGCGTGAAAACGGTTTCCGGCAGGCGCGATCCATCCTCGAGCCCGGTCGGCAATGCGATTCCGCATACCCCTCCGGTACGTTGGTAATCCTTCCAGCCCGAACCGGCGAGATACCCGCGGGCCACGCATTCCACCGGAAACATGTTTGCCCGCTTCACCAGCATGGAGCGGCCTTCGAGCTGCTCACGAAACGGTTGCAGCCCGGCGGGGAACTCCGCCACGTCCGCGGTGATCAGGTGGTTGGGAACGATGTCGGACAAAAGATCGAACCAGAAAAGTGAAATCTGCGTGAGGATCTTGCCCTTGCCGGGAATTCCGGTCCCCAGCACATGATCGAATGCCGAAATGCGGTCGGTTGCCACCAGCAGAAGCGCATTGTCGATGGCATACAAATCGCGCACTTTGCCGCGGCTGAGCAGAGGAATATCGCCAAGATTTGAGGTGATGAGAGCGGTCACTGAAACGCCTTCCGATGGCTTGAACTGAACCCGATTCTCCGGGCCGCGGTCGCCCTTTGTCAATGTTCGATAACCCGTTTGAACCGGGCGGAAAAGTCCCGTGCTGAAACAGTGGAAAAGTGGCCCCAAGGCGTGTGACAGCCGTCACGGAACGGGTCAGCGACATACGAGACACTCCAGTTGTCAACATGGTTCGGGAGGCAGTAAGTAAAGCCTCTCTTAGAGCCGGGAGACACGAGGCAGCCGTGGAAAGGGGAAGCCGCAGCTGATCTCGTTTGTGTAGGGATTGCCAGTAGTCGC
>DASXGD010000533.1:0-7103 GCA_036489245.1 Occallatibacter sp.
TTTGACCCGATGTGTTTTTTTTGAATTCCACCTTGGCCGGTGGCGTAGATCACGGATACTTCGCCTTGGAAGCCGGAAGTCGCGGGTTCGAGTCCCGCCTGGAACGCGAGTTCCAGTAGCTCAGTGGTAGAGCGCCGCAAAGCCCGTATCGCTTGTTCCCCGGCCAACAACCTTCCGGCGTTCCGGATTAGAAAGCAACTGCCATGGGCAAGCTGAATGTGAAGAACGGCACACCGGTGGGCAGCGCTCACCTGTGCAAGCGTTGCACCTGGGGCCAGTTCATGACCGGACACCGCGAATCGGACCTGCTGGTGATCTGCACCAACACCAGCCCGAACATCGCGGTCCCGTTCACGGTCTGGGACTGCAGCGAGTTTAGCGACAAGCACCGTCCGGATTGGGAACAGATGGAAAAACTGGCACTGGATGTCCGGCCCGCGCGCATCACCACGCGCACCCCGGGCTTCAGCACGGTGACCAATATTCAACCAATCCGCCGCACAGACGACGACGAAGATGAGGGCGAAGATGAAGTCGCCCGCCTCTTCTAACCACATCCATTTCATCTGCCGGTGGCGCTGGGCACGGATACTTCATGGTAGAGAGCCGTGAAAGCGGAGGGTGCAGGTTCGATTGCTGCTGTTGGCGACTGGGTCAGCGCAGCTCACAAAACACCGCTCCCGATTTTTCCCCGGCAGACTTGTTTGATGTCTCTCGGAAAGGAGGCCGAAAGTGCGATTGAATATTTTGCAGTTGAGTCATCCGCGCACCCATGAGGGCGCGCCGGCCGCGGCGCTCACGGCGGAGCAGGCTCTGCGGCGTTCGGTTCTCTCCTGCATGTTGTGGGAGAACGAGTTCTACGAGGACGGTGTCCGGATCGCGGGCCGCATTCAGGACCTGGTTCCGCGCGTTGCTGCCGAGAAGGTCGCGGCGTTGGCTGTGGAAGCGCGCGAGCGCATGAAGCTGCGCCACGCACCTCTGTTGGTGGTCCGCGAAATGGCCCGTCACGCATCGCATCGCGCATTGGTGGGCGAGACGCTGGCGCGTGTCATTCAGCGCGCCGATGAGCTGGCGGAGTTTGTAGCCATCTACTGGGCGGGCGGGCGTCAGCCGCTCTCCGCGCAGGTGAAGAAGGGGCTGGCCGCGGCGTTCTCAAAGTTCGACGAGTACGCGCTGGCCAAGTATGATCGGGCCAGCGCGGTACGTCTGCGCGACGTTCTCTTCCTCGCCCACGCGCGACCGGTGGACGAGGCACAGGCTGCCCTCTGGAAGCGGCTGGCTGGCAACGAGCTCGCTACGCCGGACACCTGGGAGGTTTCGCTTTCGGCCGTCGGACGCGGCGACAGCAGCAAGCGCGCCGTCTGGGAACGCCTGCTCGTCGAGCGGAAGCTCGGAGCGCTCGCCCTGCTCCGCAACCTGCGCAACATGCACGAGGCCGGGGTCAGTGAGGAGCTGGCGCTGAACGCTCTGCATGCGTTGAACACGGATCGCGTTTTGCCGTTCCGTTTCCTCGCAGCCGCGCGCAGCGCTCCGCAGTGGGAGGAGACGCTCGAACTGGCGATGTTCCGTGCGCTCGATGGGCGCGGTACGCGGCTCAGCGGGCATACTGTCCTGCTGGTCGACGTGTCGGGGTCCATGGAGGTGAACCTGTCGCAGCGCTCGGAGATGCGGCGTTCCGATGCTGCCTACGGTCTGGCCATCCTGTTGCGCGAGATCGCGGAGAAGGTAACGATTTACACCTTCTCGGATCACGCACAGATGGTGCCGTCACGGCGCGGCATGGCGCTTCGCGACGCACTCGATAATAGCCAGCCCCACGGCGCAACCTACCTGGGGCAGGCCCTTGCGAGTGTGGAGAATCACTGGCGGAACGGGTATGACCGCATGGTCGTGATCACCGATGAGCAGGCCCACGATCGCGTCGGCTCGCCGAGCGGAAAGGGTTACGTGATCAACGTGGCCAGTTACCGCAACGGCGTGGGCTATGGTGAGTGGACGCACATTGACGGCTGGAGCGAGGCGGTGGTGGACTACATTGCAGAACTTGAAACTGGCGATGCTGCGGCCTGACCAGGCCGTCTCGCAGGACCAACCTTAAACACTTCGGGGACTGGACCATTCCGGCTCAGTCCCCGGAGTCGTTTCTACGCATCCACTTCCAGTGCTTTTGACCGGAACAGTAGCCCAGCCACGATTCCCCCCAGGCTGGGAATCAGCAGGAACAACCAGACTTGCGCGAGCGCCTGGCCACCCTCGATCAATGCTGGACCGAGGCTGCGGGCCGGATTGACGCTGGTTCCGGTAATGCGAATTCCAAACAGGTGAATGGCCGTAAGCATGATGCCGATGCCCAGGCCCGCAAACCCCGAGGGTGCCGCCTTCTGCGTCGAGCCCAGGATGACAATGACGAAGATCAGCGTCGCCACGAATTCAAAACAGATCGCCGAGCCTATGCTGTATTCGCCCAGGTAGCCTGGTCCCCAGCCGTTCTGCCCCAAGCTGACCTTGCTCAGACTTTCGATACTTCCGGCACCCGAAACGATCAGGGAAAGCACACCAGCGGCAATGATCGCTCCTGCGCATTGTCCGATAATGTAGCCGACCAGATCCCCCGTCTTCATCCGTCCAGCCACCCAGACCCCGAGGCTGACGGCCGGGTTGATGTGGCAGCCTGAGATGGGGCCAATCCCGTACGCGGCGCCGATCAGTGCAAAGCCAAAGGCAATTGCGATACCCAGGACACCCACCTTGGCGCCTTCCACCACGGCGCATCCACAGCCAAAGAGCACCAGAATGAAAGTGCCCACCAGTTCAGCCAGGTACTTCTTCATACTCTTCTCCTTTGGTTAGTTCAGCATTCCGCGCCGCGCCGGCTGATGGCATGCGCATCTGTTACTGCCAGAGAACCCATGAGCGAACGTGATAAACGAAGGGGACCGGAACGGCAAGAGCTGTTGTCTTCTCTGGAAGGAATGCGCGCACGGAGTTTGGCAGAGCGTGCGGAGCGGAGTCAAGAGAATCTTTTGCCACAATCTGGCATTTTCCACGCTGAAATCGATCATCTCCTCGCAGAGAACGGTTACGCTTGTGCACGCGGATCATCTAACCAAAGGACGACTGGCGCGGAGGTCACACATCGTTGTCTCGCCTGCACATGCACATGCCGAAGCACCTGCACCTGCCAAAGCTCGAACGAAGGCCGGAGCTTGACGCCCTGCGCGGGCTGTTTCTGGTATGGATGACGCTCACGCATCTGCCCACCCGCTTTGCCGATTTCGTCAACCAGCCGCTCGGGTTTGTGTCCTCAGCCGAGGGTTTCGTGTTTATCTCCGCGCTGCTCGTGGGCCGGCTTTATATCCGCGATCTCGTGCAGAACCCCGCCAACGTGCGCGCGCGGCTGTGGAAGCGCTCGCTCAAGGTCTACACGTATCACCTGCTGATGCTGGCGCTTGCCTTCACCGTGGTGGCGGGCTTTGCGGTACACACCCACAAGGCGGCGCTGACCAACCTGCTGACTTTCTACCTGGCCCACCCCGGGGTGGCGATTCTCGGCTCAGTACTGCTGCTCTATTGCCCCCCGCTCCTCGACATTCTGCCCATGTACGTGACCTTTCTGGTCTTCACTCCCCTCGTGCTGTCCGCGGCGGTGCGCTGGGGCTGGAAGTGGATCCTGGCTGCCAGTGCTTTGGTCTGGCTATTGGCCCAGTACGGACTCCGCGACGTGGTCCATTCCTGGGTGGTGCAAGCGACCCACCTGAAAATTCCTCTGCAGGAGAGCGGAGCCTTTAACCTCTTCGCCTGGCAAGGAGTGTGGACGGTCGGCTTGTGGCTGGGAGCCAAATCAGCTACGCAAACCGAAGTATTCCGGAGGGTTCCGGGGTGGATGGCGGCCCTGTCGGCGGCCGCCTGCCTGTTCTTCATCGGCATCCGGTTCGGTTGGCTGGGTCCGCACCTCACCCAGCAGGCACTCGGCCTGAAGCTCGACAAATGGCAGATCGGTCCCTTGCGCGTCATTAATCTGGTGGCCTTCACCACGATTGTTTACTGGGCACGGAAATACCTCGTAAGGCTGGTGGCCATTGAGCCCTTTCTGACCCTCGGCAAGGCTTCGCTGAAAGTGTTCTGCGCACATATCTTCTTTGTCTTCGCGGGTCTGGCCCTCCTTTATGGCGATTTCAATGCCGACGGCCTCGATCAGTTGCATGGAATTCCCGCCATAGCTCTGCTGGCCATCACTTTCACCGCCCTCATTGTGGTGGCCGCCAACGAAGTGAAAAAGAACCATGCCGAGCGTGACCGGCGAAAGCGGGAAAAGCTGCAGGCCCGCGGCGCTGATTCCGGCGGAAACCATGATGTTGCGGCTATGGACTCCGCCGTCGGCCTGGACATGGAATCAGCCGCAGCGGGGGCGGTTTGCGAGCCCGCGCCTGTGACCGCCATGGCCAAGACCGGTACCTGAATCAAGGCGAGTCCCGGCCGGGGCCGAATTAACCGTACGTTTGCAATTTGTTTGCCTGAATGCAGTACTCTGTTAACGATTCCGTGCGGCTCCAAGCAGCTGAATTCCAACCGCCGCCGGGCGAGGCAGACCGGTTGAGCCAATCTGTATTTGTGCTGGAAGACGATGCTGACATTTCACGCCTTGTGCAGCATCACCTTGAAGCGGCAGGGTTTACCGTCCGGCCGTACCTCACGCCAACCAACTTGATTCCGGACGCCGAGCGCCAGCCGCCGGCGCTCTTCCTGCTCGACATCATGGTGCCGGGAGGGGACGGCCTCGACGTCTGCCGCCGGCTGCGAGCCAACACCGCGCTCTCGACGATTCCCATCATCTTTCTCACCGCTCGCGCCGGTGAAAACGACCGAGTCCTTGGTCTCGAACTGGGCGCTGACGACTACATCACCAAGCCGTTTGCTACCCGCGAACTTGTGGCGCGCGTCAAGGCCGTGCTGCGCCGGTTTGAGCGGCCGACCTCGCCCTCCGTGATTCGTTTCGAAGAAGTGATCATCGATGCGAATGCTATGCAGCTGACGGTGCGTGGGACGCTGACCACCACGACGGCCACCGAATTCCGCCTCCTGGATTATCTGGCTCGTCATCCCGGCCGTGTCTACAGCCGCGACCACCTGCTCGATGCGGTCTGGGGCGATGCCCGGTTTGTCACTCCGCGGTCCGTCGATGTTTACGTGCGCCGCATCCGTGAGAAGATCGAAGTCGATCCGGAAAACCCGCGCTATCTGAAGACGGTGCGCGGTGCAGGCTACCGTTTTGAGATACCCAAGACGGATTAGCGCCGGGCCGGATCGGCTCGCACGCGTACGAGGCGTATGCCGGTTCTCGCCGGCTGGGAGCGGAATTCTTTGACCCGCAAAGTGTTCTTCAAGCTGATGGGGCTGTTCGTCCTGCTGCTCGTTTTCCAGACCCTTGTGCTGGAGATCGTGTTGCGCCGTCTGACGGCGCGGGCCGGGACCGATGCGGTGCATTCGCTGGGGCTCCATGCTTTCTGGTCGGGACTGATCGCACTGGCGGTGGCACTGCCCCTGGCTGCCTGGGTCGCCTCGCGCGTCACTGGCCGCCTGCAGCGGATAGTCGATTTCGCCCGCAAGATCGCCGAGGGCGATTTGGACGCCCGACTCGACCCGGCGTCGGGCGACGAACTCATGGCCATGGAAGCGGCTTTGAATCTCACCGCCGAGCGGCTGGGCAAGAGTTTTGCGGAGATTGAGAGCCGCCGACAGGAACTGGCCGCGATGCTCGATTCCATGCAGGAGGCAGTGGTCGCCATCACTCCTGAAGGTTTTGCGCGCTGGTCGAACGCCGTCATGCAGCGAGTCGCCGGCGCGCAGGTTCGCATGGGCCGTCCCCTGGTGCATTCGGTGCGCGATCCCGATCTGCTGGCCTGCGTGCGCGGCGCCCTGGAGAACCGGGAAGTGAGCACGGGCCGCGCCAGTTCGCTGGCTCCCGGCCGCGTCTTCGAAGTCAACGCCGCTCCCCTGCCCTCGGGAGGCGCCATCGCCGTCCTGCACGATGTCACCCGGATCGAAGCCGCCGAACGATCCCGCCGGGAGTTCATCGCCAATGTGAGCCACGAACTCCGCACCCCCCTCACGTCGATTCAGGGCTACGTTGAAACGCTGGTGGAAGATCCCAGCTGCAGCCCTGAAACAAGCCGCGAGTTTCTGGGCGTCATCCAGAAAAACGCCAGCAGGATGAACCGCCTCACCGAGGACCTGTTGGCTCTGGCCAGCGTCGAGAGTCCCGATTACAAACTCGCCAGCCAGCCCATTCGTGCCTCCGCACTGGTTCACGACGCCATCGAATCGCTGGGCGGCCTGGTGGTCGATTCCGGCGTGGAACTGGAGTCGTCCGGCGCGCCCGACGCCCTCGTGATGGCCGACGCGGATGCCATGAACCAGGTGTTCGGAAACCTCATCGAGAACGCCCTGAAATACGGGAAGACAGGAAAGCGAATCCGCGTTGGTGCGCGATCACTCGAACACGAAGTCGAATTCTGCGTGCAGGACTTCGGGCCCGGCATCGCTTCCGAACATCTCGACCGCATTTTCGAGCGCTTCTACCGCGTCGACAAAGCCCGTTCCCGCGAATCGGGCGGAACCGGCCTAGGCCTGGCGATCGTCAAGCACATCATCCAGGCCCACGGCGGCAACATTCGAGCCGAAAGCGAACTCGGCGCGGGCGCATCATTCTACTTCACCCTGCCCCTGGCCACTGAAGCTCAGCCCGCGCTGAAGTGACAATCTATGCTCTGGCCACCGCCCGCGGGAACCGGTTTTCCCGCGCCGTCCGCAGGTAAAGCCGAATGAGACTCGGTACCGAGAGCAGCACGAATGAGAATGACCGTCGGTACTGTTGCCGCAGTTTCAACAACTCCGGTAGCGTCCGGCTTCCACCCACCGGGGAGTTAAAGAATGCAACTTCTTCGTCCAGGGGAGCCGTCCTCAGGTGGTAACAGAAATAGCAACTGTGCAGCGAGTGCTTGAGCACGCTCATCGCGTAGATGGTCGCGTCGGGGAGCACGGGGAACGCGGTTGCGCTCAACAGGACCAGGCCTGTCATTCGGAAGAGCGCCTTGAACACATCG
>DASXGD010000030.1:0-2837 GCA_036489245.1 Occallatibacter sp.
TCACACGGATAACATGGGTTCGATTCGCGGCAGGACAAAATCATCTGATTTTGGAACAGCAAATCCGCATGGTTTTCGCAGTGTAAATTCAGTGGTTTGCAACGGGCCGATTTGAAAGGGTTTTTGGAACGTTGCCAGTGCAGGAGAACCGACAGCTTGACTTGCCAGAAACATTACCGAAAAGAGCGCAGCGAAACTGTTCCGTCAAACCCACGAATTTCAGCCCACAGATCGCGCTGGCGATGAGCAAAAAGGGTGAACACAGGACTATACGCAGTGTTCACCCGTAAAGATCGGCGTTCCGTTCACTAGCCGTCGCGCCAAGCCTCGTTGAGGCATATCGGTGCGAATCTGTCTCGCGGGCTCCCGAGTTGGAAGATGATGCGACGAAGGAAATTTGCTTTACTCGGAAGGGCCCCGGGTGTATGGGTGTGC
Source organism: Occallatibacter sp. (assembly GCA_036489245.1). Classification (GTDB taxonomy): domain Bacteria; phylum Acidobacteriota; class Terriglobia; order Terriglobales; family Acidobacteriaceae; genus Telmatobacter. The sequence goes on from DASXGD010000030.1 coordinate 436, forward strand.
TCATTCGGACGGTCAAAATGGAAGTCCCAGACTGAATTCTCGTATAGTGCGTGACAACTACTTGGCCCAAAGAGAGATTTCGGCTTAGGACGGCTCGCAGATAATTTCTGACCTTGGAGGATTAGCTTATGCGAGGGACATTCGCCCTGCTGGTTCTTCTCCTCGTCCAGCCTCTCGCTCTCCTGGCTCAAACCGCGGCACAGAAAGCACTCGCCAACGAGCCCGAAGTCCGGCAGAACGATGAGATGAGCAGACGGCTGGAGCGACAGCAGCAGCTTCCCGCCGGAGACCCAAATAAACCGTCGGTGATTGGCATGGCGATAGGCAGCACGGCGGCCATGCGTGGCGCGAACGCGAACCTCGACAGGCTTGAGGAACGCCTTGACCGCGAAGCACGCGCCTGCAACTTCTGTGCTGCCAAGCAAGACGAACTCAGTGAACTGATTCGCGAGCGGCAGGATTTCGAGGAAATGAGTTATCACATCCTCGGTGGCGGCGACCGTGCCCACTTCATCATGCAGCTAGAGGGCGTTCAGGCGAGTGAGTCGCGCTGGTCGAACGTAGACGTCGCGATACGCGAAGCGGGCGACATCGTCCGCGCGCACTGCGCGCACTTCGAGGATCCCAGCGACGAATATTGCAAAGGCGGCGGGACTGTCCGGATCGCCGGTGAGCACGAGAACGCGTGGGCGGCGTGCTTCAAAAAGAATAACTGGGTGGTGAATTCTTCCCGCCGGCTCGCCTACGAAACCTGCATGAAAACCAATGACCCGCTCACCAAGATGTGCGAGCGCGATCGCAAGGCTGGACTTAGTCGCCCGTACTTCTCAGTCCGCTATGTGGACGTGAATCAGCTCCTCTTCTACGGAGACCGCTGGGATACTGACCCGAATCATCTCTCAGGAACTGCGACCATTGTGTCGAACCAGCCTGCGCATATCACGCTGTTGGAACCTGTGATTGTCCCGCCGCGGCAGGCGAACGGGTATCAGGGCTTCACCGTCACCGTGCGCGGCCGGTTGGACAACGGAATTTTCGGGGAATTCGACCCGGGTCTAAATCCCAGCACCCGCACTGCCTCCGCGCTTGATCCTAGTGTGCTTGGCGGGCTGAAAGGCCGCGTGGAAGTGATTCCCTCCGGTACGGAAGTTCCCGTCACCGTAACGCTCGCAATCTCTCGCGGATACAACGGGCCCGATCCAGGCGTTCTTGATTTCCAGGTCGCCACACGGACGCTGGGCCCCCACAAGACCGATCAGTTCATTACGCAGGATATCGCACGACGTATTCCTGTTCCCGCGCCCGGGGCAACGGTGATTGCGGCGAACACGATGCTCAGCTTCGCCACCCAATGTGGTTGTCCCTACAGCATGTCGGTGGCTGAATTCCGCCGGCGGTCTGCTGCGTATGCAGCAGCACCTCCTGCGCCCATGCAATCCGCGCGCCCGATTCTCGCCGGCAGCCGCATACAAACCGTGCTGCTGGAGCCGATTACCGTGGCCGCAATTCAGTCCGGCCAGCGCTTTCACGCCCGCCTCAACACAGACATGGAGTTGCCGCGCGGCATGAATCTGCGCAGTGACGCCCTCCAACTCAAGCGCGGCACTGACGTATATCTGAAAGTCGTGGATCCCAATCCCTCGGCAATTGGCGGACACAACGCACGCCTGGAGGTCGACTTCGTGGTGTTCAACGGCCAGCAGATTCTGTTGAAGGTTGCAGCCGGGCCGCTGGATTTCGCTACCTACCGACCGGGCGCCCGCGTCCGGCCGCTGCCCGATCTTCGGCCGCTGGGCAGCACCACCTGGTGGGACGTTACAGAGCAGGCCGAAGTCTCCGTCGTCAGCATGAATCCGGGCCCAGCTTCGGCCCGAAAGCGATAAATGCTGCAAAGGAGCTGAGCAGCAGTGTACCGGGTGCCTCTCCGGCCGCGCCCGCGCAGACGCCGGTTTGCCGCGGATCCTGCTGCGCCCGCCTCGGCTCAAAGCGCAACCGCTCCGCGGCAAGGAAGGTGAATCGCATCCAAGAGCTCCGGTTTCTGTTCGCCTCGGGCCTCGGTGTTCGGTTCGACGCCGGTTAGTTTCAAGCCCGGCGCGAACGTCGAAGTTTTGAGGCAAAGACCTCAAGGCACCCTCCGGCCATCCACGCGCTCAACGCGAAGCCACTGCCTTGCGATATTTGATTTCGTCTCACTCTGAGATAGGTGGTTCTATAAAAAGGGATGTCAAGAAGAAAGCTTCTCCCTCGACCGGAGGCCGAGAAGATTTTTGTCTCGACATCCAGCCCACTGTGCGTCGCTGCACCTCTCGATCGCTCGGGAGGTATTGCTCTGGGTTACTATCCCTGTTCTGCGGTTTCATCTTCCGTTGGTGACCACGCCAATCGATTCTTGAAACTTGGCA
>DASXGD010000093.1:0-2674 GCA_036489245.1 Occallatibacter sp.
ATGTCTTCGCGACCGTGCTGGGGCACGAAGGCGACTGGGTGGAACTGGCGCGTACGCCGCATGACTACATTTCCGATTTCTGGTACCTGTACGACGTTCAGATCATGGCCGGATTCGAGAAGACACTGGGCCACGATGCCGACGCGCAGATGTACGCGAAGCTCGCGCAGGGGATTGCGGAGGCGTTCAACCGGACCTATTTCCATCCTGATACTGCGCAGTATGCCAACGGAACGCAGGCGGCCAACGCCATGGCGCTGTTCCTCAATCTACCGCCCAAGGATCGCATCGACGACGTAACCAAAAACCTCACCGACGATGTTCTCTATTTTCACGACACCCACGTGACCACGGGCTTCCTCGGCGTGAAGTTTCTCATGCCCGCGCTGACTTCGACGGGCCACGGCGACCTGGCCTACGACCTTGCGGCGCAGACGACCTACCCCAGCTGGGGCTACATGGTTTCGCGCGGGGCAACGACGTTGTGGGAATTGTGGAACGACAAGACCGGGCCCAGCATGAATTCGCACGACCACATCATGTTCGGAAGCGTCGGAGCGTGGTTCTACCAGGCGCTGGCGGGCATCGCGCAGCCGGCAGACGGGGCGGGGTACCGGCACATCCACATTCACCCGGAGGCAGCTCACGGGCTGCAATGGGCGAGCGGCACAGTGAAGACCATCCGCGGAACGGTGGGATCCTCGTGGGCGCATGAGGCAGATGGCATGACGTTGAAGGTCACCATCCCGGTGGGCGCAGATGCGAGGGTCATGGTCCCGCGCCCGGAGGAGCTTACCGAGATCACCGTGGAGGAGAGCGGCAAAACGGTCTGGAAAAACGGGAAGTATGTTCCCGGAGATGCCGGCGTTTCCGGTGCAGCGTCGGAGGACAGCGGTATCACCTTCGACGTGGGATCGGGGGAGTACAGCTTCCGGCTGAAGGGGCAGTAAAAGTTAGTTAGGTGGGAGCGGCTCGCGATCCCGGGAGTTCATGAAGGCGCGGCGGCCGCCATGCGAACGGAGGTTGGGATCGCCGAGTGGAGGACGCTCCTGCTCGCCACTAAAGCCGTGGACCAGCTTCGGGTTGGCTTTGAATTTGGGCGGACCGCCGGAGAACTGCCGCGAATGGCTGACGACCATGCCGGCACGCCCGTGCATTGCGTGCACGATCCCCCGCACCTGAACATCCATATCGCGGTATTTGCGCAGTTCGCCCACCTGGTCGCGGTCTTCCCACAGGCTCACGAAGGTGAAGCGGCAATGATCGTCGGGCGTATCGGGGGTGCAGACGTCAAGAAAGCGGCTGCCGTCGGAAAGCTCCACGACATCGTAGATGTGAGCTGAAACGCAGACGTCCTTGTTGACCATTTTCGTGGCTTGGTCGGCGGTGACGCAGTTCCTGGGATGGGCGGCAACGGCGGCAAGGGGCAGGGAGCCCAGGATTGCAGCCAAAACAAGAAGGTCCCGCGGCCTCAGGTTCAAGGAGCAGCCTTTCCGGGGAACTGCTATCAGGGTACTGCGAATTCAGATCGAAGGGAAGACCGGCAGCGTAGCCAGTTCAATCGCAGGCCATGGCAACATTCGAAAAGTCAAGCGGCCCGACACTCTCCTGAGCATCCCCTGTTTCTGCCCCGCCCGCCAGCTGCGCAGTGAAGAAGGCATCCACCTGTTCCAGCACCCCCGCCCCGGTCTTGGCGTGGTAAATCGACGCCCGCAACTTGGCTCCTCCCGGCACGCCATGCGTGAACCACGAGGCGAATTGCTTCATCTTGCCCGCCGTCTCTCCAATGCGCGCATCGCGGGGAAGATCCTTGCAGGCCTCCTGCTCATCGAGCAGCATCTGAAAATAGGCGCGAATCATCCCATAACGATCCTGGACGGTCGGTTGTTCGTAGGCTCCGGTTGCGGTGTACTGGGCGATTTGCCTGAAGATCCATGGATTGGCCGGCGCCGCGCGCCCGATCATGACCGCATCGCAGCCCGTGTGGGCCACCATGGCCGCGGCATCCTCGGGGGTACGAATGTCCCCGTTCCCGATGACTGGAATCCTCACCGCCTGCTTGACGGCCGCGATCCACTCCCAGCGCGCCTGGCCTGTGTAGGCCTGTTCGCGGGTCCGGGCGTGGAGCGCCACGGCATTCAGGCCCTCGGCTTCCGCCATTTTCGCCAACTCGACGCACACGATCTGCGCATCATTCCAGCCCAGGCGGAACTTGACGGTGAAGGGAATTGAGACCGCCCTTCGCACTGCGCGAAAGATCTCGCCGATACGGGGCAGGTCGCGCAGCAGGCCGGAGCCGCCGTTACAGCCGACCACGCGTTTTGCCGGGCAGCCAAGGTTCAGATCGACGGTGTCGAACCCGGTGTCTTCGACGATGCGCGCCGCTTCGGCCAGGGTCTCGGGGTTTGAACCAAACAGCTGTGCCGCAATTGGATGTTCGTCGTCGTAGAACGTGAGATAGCGGCGGCGCTTGGACTCGCGCATCCGCGACAACCCGTCGGCCGAGGTGAACTCGGTCATCAGCAGTCCGCACCCCGACTGCTGGTTCGAGACCGTGGCCTCCACCGCCTCCATCGAAGATTCCTGATCCCTGTCCAACAACCCCTGTTCCCTTGTGAACAGGCTGGCATGGCGGATGAATCGCCGGAAGACCGTGTCGGTGACGCCGGCCATG
>DASXGD010000095.1:0-5214 GCA_036489245.1 Occallatibacter sp.
GCGGGAAATGCGGCTGCAAGGCAGATGGCGAGCAGGGGAAGGGAGGTCGTACGCATGCGCCAAAGGCTACCAGAGTTTGTGCAAACGGCCGGGGAAATATTTCCTGTCGCCGGCCGACTCGCGGCCCGCGCCAGGTTTCAACGACGAGGGAGGTGGGCTGCCCATCGGGTGTTAAAATCAAGTGTGCCGGGTCCTACGCGACGTAATCCCGCCAACCCCGCCAGGTCCGGAAGGAAGCAACGGTAACGGGCTAGTACGGGCGCAGTAGGTCACCCGGTACTTTGAGGGCGCCGAAGGCGCCTTTATTATTGCCCGAGGACAGTCTTTATTTGTTCCGTGCGGCTGAATTGAAGTTTCACCATTGATGTCGAGCGCGAGTCTCCGTCGCAGGGTTCGCGCGGCCAGGAGAATGCCTTGTCTCTCACCGTTCGTCCCGTGGTGGGCCGGCGCGCCAAGATTACGGCGCTCGGCACCTACGTCCCCCCTCAAATACTGACCAACCAGGATCTGGAAAAGATGGTGGACACGAACGACCAGTGGATCCTGGACCGCACCGGGATTCGCGAACGGCACGTGCTGGCCAAGGGACTTGGCACCAGCGACATGTGCGTGGAGGCGGCGAAGAAGTGCCTGGCGGCACGCGGCATCGAGCCCAGCGAAGTTGAAGTCATCATCGTCGGAACCGTTACCCCCGACATGATGTTCCCTTCCACAGCCTGCCTGGTGCAGGACAAGATTGGCGCCAAGGGAGCATGGGGATTCGATGTTTCTGCCGGCTGCTCGGGGTTTGTCTTTGCGCTGCAGGCGGGCGTGAAGCTGGTAGAGAGCGGCGCCCAGACGAAAGTACTGGTCTGCGGCGCCGATGCCAATACACGCATGACCGACTACACCGACCGCGCTACCTGTGTCCTCTTCGGCGATGGGGCGGGAGCTGTGTTGCTCGAGCCGGCTGAAGAAGGCGAGATCGGCATGATCGACTTCGTGCACGAGATCGATGGCTCGGGAGGCGTGGCGCTGAACCTCAAGGGCGGCGGAAGCCTCCATCCTTCCTCCCACGAGACCGTCGATCAGAAGATGCATTACATCCATCAGGATGGACAGGCGGTGTATAAGTTCGCCGTGCGCAAGATGGCTGAAGCTACTGCCAGGCTGCTGGAACGCAATGGCGTGACGGGCGCCGACCTCGGCTGCTTCATCCCGCACCAGGCCAACAAGCGCATCATTACTTCCACCGCAGACCGGCTTTCCATGGACCCTGAGCGCGTCATCATCAACATCGACAAGTACGGCAACACCTCCGCTGGAACTATTCCTCTGGCCATGGAGACCGCCATCGAGCAAGGCAAGCTTAAAAAGGGCGATCTCGTGCTGCTGGCCGCGGTGGGCGCGGGGTTCACCGTGGGCACGGCGCTGCTGCGCTGGGAAATCTGAACGCTTCGCTCATCGCACAATCAAAATCGACGCATTATGATCTGAGCTGAGGCGGAAAAGCGGGGTTTGCCCCGGAAACCGTGGTCTATCTCATGGGAAAGAACATTGCAGGCGCCAGGGATACTCGAACCCCCCATAGCTCCGCCCCGGATTCTGCCGTCGTCAAAGAAACCCCGTTTGAGGCCGTTGCCAGCATTTGTTCCGTCCTCGTGGTTGGGCTTTTCATCCTTACTTTTCTGGGTCAGAACTTCGTGATCCCTTCGGGCTCGATGGAGAGAACGCTGTTGGTGGGAGATCATCTGCTTGTTGACCGATTGACCCTGTCACCTCCGTCCCTGTGGATGCCATTGGTTCATTATCGGGAACCGAGGCGCGGTGACATCGTCGTGTTCATCAAGCCCGTCGCCAACTCCGCCGGGGAATACCTGTATCTCGTGAAGCGTTTGATCGGAATACCCGGCGATCGCATCCACTTGCACGAGGGTATCGTCTACGTGAATGGGTCTGCACAACCGAATCCCGCGGAGGGGGACGTTTCGCCAGCGTCGGATCCCGTGTTCCTCGACGAATTCCCTTCGGTCTCGCCGACAGCATCAGGTCCTGACGGAACCCCGGAAGCATGGGCCGTCGATTTTCATAACCATATCCAGGACGGCGACCTAGTTGTTCCGTCTGGACAATACTTCATGATGGGCGATCACCGCCACGGCAGCCTTGATTCGCGATTTTGGGGATTCGTGCCGCGTGAGAATGTAGTGGGCAGACCCATTCTTAACTACTGGTCGTTCAAGACGCCCGATGACCTGTATGAGAAACAAGGTCTTATCAATTCCATCAGCTGGATTGGACACGTGGCGGTTCACTTCTTCTCTGATACACGTTGGCATCGGACACTTAAACGCGTTAAGTGAAAGCCAATGCCCGGGCTTCGCTTTGGCGGGCCGTTCGCTCTTTGGAATTCGTGCCTGAGCCAGCTTTCCGGCGGACGGGCTCAAACTGCCATCGCATTCATTGAAAAATCATAGGCCGGCAGGATACCGAGTTCGGCTGCCTTGCGGAAAAAACAACGCATGCCTTCCACACATTCCTCATCGAGAATGTAATGAATGTTGGAAGTGAAGTATGCATGGATGACATCCTCGGGCAACGGGAGGCGTGCCGCCCATTCGGTTGCCAGGGCGTCAATATTCCGGAGGCCGTGGTCGCGGGAGCGGACCAGATCCTTTGCAATGATCTCCTCCAATGAGTTGCCCCACGCAGTGGCACTCGACGCAATGGTGCCGGGCGCCACTCCCCAAACCGCGGAGACGAAGGGAAGTCCGGTGACGGCGCGCCATTCCTCGGCCAGGTCGTGATAAACAAGTTCCTCGCCGGTGCGTTCTTCGCGGTTGGCCCGCTCCTCAAGGGAAAGCAGCGCGGGATCACCGATCACAATGGCGGCCTCGGCCCGATCGAGCATGACGTCGAGGTCTCCAGGCATGGGCACGAACTCGACTGATGGATTGCCCCAATGATGAAAAAGGATGCGGGCATGCGCTATGGTGGTGCGGCTGGCTGTGTCGGCAGCTACTGTGCGCAACCGGGCCAGGGGCTGGTTTGCGCGGCGGACCAGCAGCAGCGAACGCACGCAGCGCTTCGATGCGATGGTGCAACCCGGTAGGACGCGCAACTGCGGCATGACAGCGAGCGAAGCGATCGGAACCAGCCCGATGTCGGCCGACCCGGCGGCCAGCCGATCCGCGCATTCCGACGGAAGCATGTAGTCGATCTGGTATCGCGATGCCAGTTCGTGGTTGAGCGGCGGGTGTTCGAAATCCCACATCAGGGGCGCCGGATTGACAAAGCGAATGGCTGCAATGCGCAAGGGATGAGCCGGGACACACACAAGTCCAGTGTAAATTGTCGCGGGCCAAGGGCCGGGCGATGCGATGAGCCCCGGTTCGGTGATCCTCGGTGATGCGATGCGCTTATCCACCCCGTAACCTGTCAAAATGTTATCGTGGATGCGTTTGCTTGCGGGGCGAATGATCTTCTCCGGCACGCGGCCCTGCGCGCACATGTTCCCGACCCTAATCGCTCCGCCCGAGGTCAACGATGACACAACTGCTTCAGGACTTGCGTTTCGCACTGCGCCAGATGGCAAAGAGGCCAGGATTCACTTCGGTTGTGATCCTGACCATGGCTCTGGGTATCGGCGCCAACGCGGCTATCTTCAGCGTGCTCGATGCGGTGCTGCTGCGTCCTTTGCCGTACAACCATCCGGAGCAGCTGATCAAGGTCTGGACGCGATTCACCGGCATCGGCCTGCCCAACGATCAAAATGCCGTTTCCGCGCCGGAGTTCCGCGATTTTCAGCAGTTGAATCACAGTTTCACCGATCTGGCCGCGATCGCCGGCGGCTCATTCAATCTCGGCATGAAGGGCAGTCCCCAGCGCGTTGTTGGCGCGGCCGTATCTCCTTCGCTGTTTTCGATCCTCGGCGCACAGCCGCTGCTGGGCCGAACGTTCCTCCCCGAAGAAGCCCAGCCGGGTCGTGAGCACGAGGTCATTCTCAGCTACCGGCTTTGGCAGCGGACGTTCTCCGGAAATCCGACCGCCGTTGGCAGCACCCTCGATATCGACGGCGTGCCCATGATCGTGGTCGGGGTCATGCCCAAAGGGTTTGAATATCCCGACGAAAGTGAAATCTGGGGACCGCTTGCTTTCTCCCCAGACGATCTGAGTGAAAACAGCCGCGGCGGCCATGGGCTTGAAGTCATCGGACGCGTTCGCCCGGGTTTGTCTCTGGCCCAGGTGCAGTCGGACATGGACCGCGTCGGAAAAACCATGATCGAGCAGCACCGGTCCTACCCGTACGAGAAGTATGGGTTCGGAATCATTCTTCATCCGCTTCTGGAAGAAACCGTCGGCGACGTGAAGGCCTCCTTGTGGATACTGATGGCTTCCATCGGCCTGGTCTTGCTGATCGCCTGCGCCAACGTGGCCAATTTGTTACTCGTGCGTTCATCGGAGCGGCAGCTGGAGATAGGTGTGCGCCAGGCCCTTGGCGCCGGCGCATGGCGTCTGGCCCGCCAGCTTCTGACCGAGAGCGTGTTGCTCGCGCTCCTTGGCGGAATCGCCGGCCTTGCGCTTACGCCATTGGCGTTGCGGTGGCTCATCGCGATCGCGTCCAAGTCGCTGCCGCGTGCCGTTGGGACGGGCATCAACGCGCCGGCCCTCGCCTTCATCTTCGCCATATCGCTCGCCACCGGAGTGCTGTTTGGCTTGGCTCCAGCGCTGCAGGCGTGGCGAGCAAAAAACCTGGCCGTGCTCAAATCGGCGCGCAGCACCGAAGGGGCCCAGTCGAAACGCCTCCGTCGTGCGCTGGTCATCGGAGAGACGGCGCTTTCCCTCGTCCTGCTGGCGGGCGCCGGTCTCCTGATTCGCAGCTTCGAAGAGGTCCTCAAAGTGGATCCGGGATTTCGCCCAGAGGGCGTGCTGACCATGCGGGTCGCGCTTCCCGATGCCCAATACAGCAAGCCCGAGCAGGTGCGCGGGTTCTACAGTGAACTGTTGGCCCGCGTGCAGCGCTTACCCGGCGTGGAGTCTGCCGGAGCAGTCTCCCTGCTGCCTCTTGCCGGCCAGAACTCCTCTGGTACCACTACCATCGACACGCAGTCCGTCCCCGCCGAAGACACCACCCCCGAAGCCGATCAGCGTGTCGTCACACCGGATTACTTCAAGGCCATGGGCATTTCGCTGGTCCGAGGCCGCTTCTTCGAGGATCGTGACACCGACGGTGCA
>DASXGD010000124.1:0-2324 GCA_036489245.1 Occallatibacter sp.
ATGCTGCAGCTGTTTCTGTTTGGGTTTGCGGTGGATACGAATGTGCGGCAGATAGCGACGGTGGTGCTGGATGAATCACAGACGCAGGATAGCCGGCGGCTGCTGGAGAAATTCGCGGGTTCGGATGTTTTCGATTTGCGCATCTACGCCCATTCGCCAGCGGAGATGTATGAGGCGATTCGCGCGGGGCGGGTACGGGCGGGCATTCGAATCCCGGTTGACTACGCGCGACGGCTACAGGATGGCACACCGGCGACGGTACTGATGCTGGTGGATGGATCCGATTCGAGCGTGGCCGGGCAGGCGGTGAGCGCATCGACGGGCGTAGCGCTGCAGGAGTCTCTGCTGCGGGTGTTGCCGGATGGAGCGGTGCCGATCGAAGTACTCCCGTCGGTGCTGTATAACCCCGCGACCCGGTCGGCGAACTTTTTTGTGCCGGGGCTGATTGCGATTCTGGTGCAGATCATGACGATTTTACTCATTGCTCTCAGCCTGGTGCGAGAGCGCGAGCGCGGCACGCTGGAGCAACTGACCATGACGCCGGTGGCTCCGCTGGGGCTGATGGTGGGCAAGATGATTCCGTACGGCGTGCTGGCCTTCGCCGAACTATGCGCGATTCTTGTGGTGATGACGGTCGTGTTCCAGGTGCCGGTTCACGGAAATGTGCTTCTGCTGCTGGTGCTTTCCCTTCCTTTTCTGATGACGGTGCTGGGATTGGGGCTGGTGATTTCGACGCGCGCAAAAACACAGGCCGAGGCGTTCCAACTTGCAATGGGCACGGTGCTACCGTCTGTGTTTTTGTCAGGCTACATCTTTCTCATCGAGAACATGCCGAAGTTCTTCCAGGGTATCGCCCGCCTCATTCCAGCAACTTACTACATCCAGATTCTGCGCGGGATCATTCTGCGCGGCGCGGGCATTCGCGATTTGTGGGTACATGCCGTGGTGCTCACGGTGATGGGCTGCGCGACAATTCTTCTGGCGGCCCGCCAGTTTGTGAAGCAGGGGGCGCGATAGGGTTGCGAGACGACCCTGCCGGTCGAAAGAGGTGTTGGACCGCGACCACAAGCTTGTTTGCCATGATCTTGCCCAACAGTTCTTCAGTGCGGCCCTGGCATCTGAATTAGAGCACCAACATGAGGCACACATGGAGGCCATGCAGTCGCATCTTAAGCGTCTTCGCTGCGCGGCGCTAGTCACGTCCTACAAATAATGCGCGAATCGGAACTCTGACTACCCTGATTTGCCATCACTCGGCGCGCAGAGTGATCGACGGATCGACGCGGGCAGCGCGCCAGGCGGGGGTTGCGCAGGCGATGGAGGCGACCAGGGCGAGGAGAGCGACAACGCCCAAGTAGGTTGCAAAATCGAGGTGGGAGATTCCAAAGAGGAGAGTGGTGAGGGTTTGGCTGGCGGCGGCCGCGCCGACCAGACCGATGGCGATTCCGGCGGCGGTGAGGGTCAGGCCTTCGCGCAGGACAAGAGCCAGGATGTTGCGCCGTGTTGCGCCGAGGGCGGCGCGCACGCCGATTTCACGCATGCGCTCGTTGACACTTCCGGACAGCACGCCGTAGATGCCAACAGCGGCAAGCAGGAGCGCGGTGATGCCGAACGTTGCGAACAGGATGAGGACGAAGCGGCGTTCGGCTTCGGAGACGCGCACTAACTCGTTCATGGTTACGACGCGGACGATGGGCTGATTGCGGTCGATGGACCATATAGCGTTCTTCACTGCCGGCGCCAGGGCGGACGGATCACCAGCGGTGCGGATGACAAAGGAAAGGGTCCAATCGGCGAACCAGGTCTGCTGCGTAGAGAGATAAACCGCGGCGGGATCGCTGATTGCGAGCGAAGTCTGCTTGATGTCTCCCACGACGCCCACGATGGTGTACCAGGGGCGGTTCGGGGGACCGACCTTCAGGCGCTTCCCAATGGGATCCTTGTGCGGGAACTGGCTGCGCGCCAACGATTCACTGATGACCGCAGACTGCGGGGCTGAGGCGTTGTCGCGTTGGTCGAGACAGCGGCCGGTGCGCACGGGAATGCCCATGGCCTGGCAGAATTGCGGGCTGACAGCGTAGCGGAATACGGTTCGGCCGCCGTCAGGGGAATCGTTTTCGAAGCGAGCCCCGTACATGCTTATCGCGGGCGGATCGTCGCTGAGGGGAAGAACGCTGGTGAAGGCCGCCTGGCCCACTCCCGGCATGCGGCGGACGGCATCGAGAGCTTGTTCGAAGAAGCGCCGGCGCGCGTTCTCTCCCTGGCCCGGCGCGGTGGGCAGCTCGTCGAACTGATGTCCTGAGGTCTGCACCTGGAGTGTGAGC
>DASXGD010000144.1:0-3397 GCA_036489245.1 Occallatibacter sp.
GCTGGGCATTCCGCGCGATCTGACGGAAAAGCCCGATCCAGGCCGGCGAGGAACCACCGGCTCATGGGTGGACCGCTTTCTCAACGGATTCTTTGACCTGGCGGAGCGACACCGGTGTCCGCTGGCCGGCGGCGACCTGGCCGAAGCGCCGGTGGCGTTAGCCGACATTGTCCTGATCGGAGCTGTTCCGCGCGGCAAGGCGCTGCTGCGGTCAGGAGCGCGGCCGGGCGACCTGGTCTACGTTACCGGCAGTCTGGGCGGAGCGGCTGCAGGGCTCAAACTGCTTGCCGAACGGGTCGTTCCGGAGTGTTCTTTGCCAATGCCGGACGAGCAGCGCGATTCCCTGTCGGCACAGCTGCACCCGGAGCCGCGGATTCAAACCGGGCTGTCGTTACGCCGCCGCCTGGCGACCGCGGCCATCGATATCAGCGACGGGCTCTCAACCGACCTGGCTCACCTCTGCGAAGAGTCGGGCGTGAGCGCGATGATCGAGGCTGGCCGGTTGCCGATCGCTGCGGGAGCATCTCTCGAGCAAGCCCTGCACGGCGGGGAAGACTACGAACTCCTGTTCACGGCCCGTCCCGGCACCCGCGTGCCGCGCAGCATCGCCGGAGTCGCAATCACGCAAATTGGAGAGATCACCGCGCCTGACCGTGGCAAGCCGACACTCATGCTCGCCACCGCCAGCATTGTCGAACCGCTCGAACCGCAGGGCTGGGAGCACTTCTCAGTCAAACACCGGGTTCTCCGACCTTGATCGATGTGAAATTGGCTTATGTGGCATCCCACCCTTTCGACAGAAAGAAGTCGAAAGGATGGGGCACGGAGATCTGTTTCTGGTCAGCAGGGCGAGCGCTGAAACCCGGGTCAATAGGCGGCCGTGAATTGCTTCCGAATGTTCTGCGGATTCTCCAGTTCATCCACCAGGGCCACGGCGTAGTCTTCCACCGAGATCCTGCTTTCTCCTCGATCGTTGGCGACCAGCCTGGTGCCGCCGAGCCGAAACTTGCCGGTGCGCACCCCGGGCTCGATCAGCGCGGCGGGGCTGAAATAGGTCCAGTCGAGGTCGGACTGCTTGAGGATAGGCAAGACGTCGCGGTGGGCCAAGGCGATCGCCATCCATGCGGAAGGAAACTCCGGCGTGTCGACCAGTTGCACGCCCGGGGCAACTTCCAGGCTTCCGGCTCCGCCCACAGCGATCAGGCGCTGCACGCCGGCTTGTTTCAGGCCCGAGACAAGAGCGCGCGTTGCCTCGAGAATCTTCCCGGGGTCTGTGCGCGGCGGCGCGTAGGCGCTGACCGCCACATCGGCACCCCTGGCGAGGGCTGCAACGCTGGCGGGATCGGTGACGTCTCCGTGAACCGGCTTTACGCCGTCGAGAGCCTGAACCTTTTCAGGATGCCGGGACACGGCAGTTACCGCGTGGCCGCGTCGGACAAGTTCGTCCAGGATCCGGCTGCCGATCATCCCGGAAGCCCCAAACAAAACCACTTTCATGACTTATCTCCCCATGGCTGAAGATGCTTTGGGTGTCAACCGCGTCGCACCATCTTAACCCCAGGCGCGACGCGAGCGTGAAATTTGAGCAGTACACCCGTCCTGCCGCAGGCACGGTCAACGGGTTTGCTCCCAATCGTCGTCTATCATCATTACTGCCATGACCGACCAGAAGATCCGTGTACGCTTCGCTCCTTCACCAACGGGGCTGCTGCACGTGGGGAACGCCCGGACAGCCCTCTACAACTGGCTCTTCGCCCGGCGCCGGGGCGGCGTTTTCCTGCTCCGCATCGAGGACACCGACGTCGAGCGTTCCGAAGCGCGCTACGAAGCGCAACTGATCGAGGACCTGCGCTGGCTCGGTCTCGACTGGGACGAAGGTCCGGGGCTGGCGAGCGACGAGTCGGAAGAAAAGGGAGACTACGGTCCGTACCGCCAGTCTGAGCGACTTGATATCTATGCCGAACATACCGAGCGCCTGCTGAGTGAGGGCAAAGCCTATCCGTGCTTCTGCACTGCTGAGGAACTCGAGGCGGAGCGCAAGGTTGCCATGGCTGAACACGCTCCCCAGGTGTACTCTGGCCGCTGCCGTGCTCTTTCGGCCGAAGAGGTGAACCGGAGCATCGCCGAGGGAAAGCCATTTGCGGTCCGGCTGAAGATCGAAGATCGTCCTCTGCGCTTTCACGATCTCGTCCGCGGCGAGGTGGAGTTTGCCGCGGAAACGGTAAGCGATCCCATCATTGTCCGTTCGGCCACAGGCGCGGAGGGGGGCGAGTCAGAGGGCATCCCGGTGTACAACTACGTAGTTACGATCGACGATGCTCTCATGGACATTACCCACGTGATTCGCGGCGATGACCACATTTCGAATACTCCGAAACAGGTGGCGATCTACGAGGCATTCGGCTGGCCGGTGCCGGAGTTCGCTCACCTCTCCACGATCCTCGGACCAGACCGCGAGCGGTTGTCCAAACGCCACGGAGCGACTTCGATTTCGGCCTTTCAGGAGATGGGGTATCTGCCCGAAGCCCTGGTGAATTACCTGGCGCTGCTGGGCTGGGGCGCCGAAGACGGCAAGACCGAGACATTCACGCTGAAGGAACTGACCCAGGCATTCTCGCTGGAACGCGTAACCCCCTCGCCGGCCATCTTCGACTTCGAAAAGCTGAACTGGCTCAACCGGCACTACCTCAAGCAGGCCGACCTTGGGCGCCTGGCTCCGCTGGCGTGGCCCTATTTTGGAGATCGTTTCCCCGCCCACGACTCCGCTCCAGAACCATTGAAAAAATGGTTCGAGAAATTGCTGGCGCTGTTTGTGCCCTACGTCGACCGCCTCGACCAGCTTCCTTCGAAAGCCTCGCCCTTGATCCAGTTCGATTGCGAGGCCGCGCGCTCCAACCCTGAGAACGTCGCCCTGCTGTCGGCCGACTCGGCGCGCACCGTGCTCAGTGAATTTGCCGCGCGCGCCCGTACCTACTCGCAACACGTCACCCCGGATCTGTTCAAAGCGTGGATGAACGAGATCAAGTCGGCCACGGGTATCAAGGGCAAAGAACTCTTCCACCCGGTCCGCATTGCCTTGACCGGATCGCACTCCGGTCCGGATTTCGACAAGCTTCTGCCGCTGATCGAGGATGGGGCAGGCCTGGGCCTCGGCATTCCCTGCGTTCGGGAGCGGATCGAGTGTTTCGTAGGAGTGTGAGCCGGTGCCGGACATCCACTGGATCGAGGGAAACCCGCCTCCCGGCCTGGCCATCGTCATCCGGCCGCAGGGCGACGACCAGCTCGAAGATGAACTGCGTCGACTCAGACAGGGCGGCATCGACACCATCGTTTCGCTGCTGGAGCCGTTCGAGGCCGATTTTCTGGGGCTGGCGAACGAGCAGGCAACGGCAGAGCG
>DASXGD010000180.1:0-10784 GCA_036489245.1 Occallatibacter sp.
GCGCCGGTGCCGTTTCTCCCGCGGCTTCCCCGCCTGTCCGCTCGCGCAAGTTCCTTGGTCCAATGATCGGAATCGGCGCGGCAATCCTTGTGATCGTGGCCGTGGTGGCGTGGATGCGGTTTTCTCGAGGCCGCTCGGCCGCACCCGAGCAGGCTGCCGCGCCGGTGTCTTTCGATTCCATAGTTTCGGGAGTAAAGCAGATCGCTCTAGGGGAGAAGGGCGTCGCCGGACCGGTCGCGGCTACGGCAGACGGGTGGGTAACGATCGCATCCGCCGACGAGAAAGTCGATAGCCCGAGGGCATTTGTGATGGCCCGTCAATACGAAGCGGGGCGAGTCGCGGCCTTCGGGCATCCCGGCTTTTTGGCTTCGGCCGACAAGCATCCGGACAACCCTCTCTTCATCGCCAATCTTGTGCGGTGGCTCGCTGCGGGTAAAGGAAACCGGGCTTGTTTCACCGTGGCGCACGGCGAACCGGAGATCGGCTCGCCGGGCACACCGACAGCCGTCAATATCGCCGGATTTGTGGTCTCCACGGTTCCCGCGACCATCAACTCTTTCACGATTTCGGGGTGCAACGTTGTTGTCATTAACAATCGGACCACACCTTTCACCAGTGACGAGGTTCAAACGGTGCAGGATTATGTCGCCCATGGAAACGGTGTGATGCTGGGCGGACTGGGATGGGCGTATGCACAGTACAGCCCCACTAAGAACATCCAGGACTATCCGATGCTTCAACTCGGCCATGTGTTCGGCGTCGAATGGCCGACCTCGCATATCGGAAGCCCTGACGCACAGGGATTAACCGTGTTCCGGACCTTTTATCCGGCGGCGACGCCCTGACGCCTATCTCCCCTCAGTTGCCGTCTGGTTGGTCGGGAGCCGGATTTTGAACTTCCACGACAGGAGCTGGCGAAGGCGGTTTCGCGTCCTTTGATCCTTCGGTCCCGCTCTTTTCGCTCGGCTTGACGGTTGATCGGACGACCATGATCTTATTTAACATGTCGAACCAGAAGGGCGCGCCGAGAGAAACCGCCAGCGCGGTGATGAGCCAGCCCAGCCAGTGCGCCCTGGTGGCGGTCCACAACTGTGAGGGGCTTTTGAGCGAATAATCGCGGCCCACCGGAAGGCCGAGCGCATCGAGTGTGCTGAGATGCTGCTGTATCTGGTGCAGGGCAGCGGTGGCGTCAAGTTGCCCGTTGCTTCCGCTTGGTGCATTGGGGGTCGGGTTCGTGGTGTCGGTCGTCTGGCTCCCCGCGCCTGCCGGTTGGCTGGCAGCCGGCGCGGGCATATCTTTGATCGTGGACTCGGCCAGTTGCTCGACGGACTTGCGCAGGTTTGAATTGGTCGAGAGCCGCTTCGCTATCGCGATGCAATCCGCATTTACGGCGACGGCAGCAGCGAGGCCCAGCACCAGGACGATCCATTGACTGCGGCGCTTGTACCAGCCGGAGACGCGGTCCATGGAACTGTTGAACCAGGCTTCGATGTGCTGCTGAAGCACCGAGACATCCTGCCCGGCGACTCTTCGGAACGCCTGCAGTGCGTCTTTAATGTTCCCGGGAAGATCGGCGCCGGTTTTTTCCAGGTCGATCAGGGCCAGCGCGAAATTCTTGGACGGGATATAGGACGGCAGATCCTGTCCCTTGATATAGCGCTTATACAACCGGGTAAAGAGACTTTTTGCCTCGCCCTCATACTTTCCGGCGTACAGCGAATTAATCAGGCCGTGGCTATACAGCTTCGATACAAAGTCCTTCGGGTCGCTTCCCGCCAGTTCCTGGATACCTTTCTCGAGGTTTGCAGCGCGTTCTTTGAGCAACATCTCAATCAACTCGTGAGCGGCCGAGCAAATCAGGCTCAGGAGCAAAAAGATAAACACAAGGCCGATGGCAACATCGATGATGTTGGAGTTGAACATCCTGCGCCTCCGAGGAGCAGCGGAATTGTAGCATGGAGGCGTCGATCTCTCTCACTGACAATGATTTCGCGCTCGACGAAGACCAAGGCCGCTCCGGTGCAGGAGCGGCGCGGTTTCCGGAAGTGCTTACCGTTCGCGGGCCATTGTCCAGCGCAAGCCCGCCGCATAGGTCGGATGGTAGTACTCGCGCTGGATCATGTATTGGCCGCTGCCCTGGTAAAAGCCGAAGACCTCGTTGTTGAGGTTGAGGCCATAGGCGTAGATCTGCAATCCAAAGGGAATGTTGTAACTGGCCTGGGCGTCGAATTGAAAATGCGGGTAGAGGTACACGTCGCCGGAAGGGCCGTGGATGCCGACCGAGTCAGCGCGATCAACCCAGTTGTACTGGTAGATCATGCGATCGTCGAAGCTCATCCCTACACGCATGGAGAACTTCTTCGTGTCATAGGTGGGGCCGATGTTCCAGCTGTTGGGCGCCTGGCGCTGCAGCGCCGGCTGATCGGAACGGTTGGGCAGGTCACGTGCTTTCGACGTGGTGTAACTATAGTTGGCGGAAATGCCCGAGCCGCCCAGCACTCCAGGCAGATAAGACAACCTCTGCTGGAAAGCGAATTCGACGCCCTGCACGTAGCCGCTGCCGGCATTGATGGGCTGAGAGACCAGAACGTTGGTCCCCGGGGGAACGTGGGGAAACGTGGCTGTGGAGTAGAACTGCTCGTTGACAATGGGCAGGGTGAGGTCTTTGTAGAAATAGCCGGCCTGTATCAGGCCCAGCGGATTCAGATTGCGTTCGTAAAGGACATCGTAGTTGTTGGCAAGCTCGGCCTTGAGGGCGGGATTTCCGATGCTGATCGTGACCGGCACCTGGTTGAGAGTCGGCTGGCCCACGGCTGCGGAGATGTCCTGAGGATCGGGGCGCGCCAGGCCGCGTCCGTAGACCAGGCGCAGGTCGGATTGATGGTCGAGCGCAAATCGCAAAGAGGCGCTGGGAAGCCAGTTTAAATAGTCACCGCCCGCCTTGTAGGAGAGTGAGCTGGTGGTTTCGTCGAAGCTCGTGGTGTTGACGTTGGTGTGTTCAATACGCAGACCAGCGACCAGGCGAACCTTGGGGAAAAGTTCGATGGTGTTCATGAGGTAGCCCGCGGGAATGGTTTCGACCAGGTTGTAGTTATTGGAATTGGCTCCGGGGCCGCCGCTGAATACGAGCTGGCTCTGATTGCTCTGAACCCAGCCTTTCAGCTTGCCCCAGTCGGTGATCGCAGGGTAAGGGCCATAGGTCTTGTCGTAGTATTGCGGATCGCTGAACGAACCGTACCACTCCGGATGCTGTGCGATGGGGATGGGAATGTAGTTTCCGTCTGCATCCTGGGGCGCGAACCACGATGAATTGTAGGTGTTGTCGTATTTGTGCGCGTTACGGATCTTGGCGCCGAATTCGAAAGTGCCAAAGTGCGAACCGAAATGATAGGTCCTGACATAGGAACCGGACGCCATCAGGTTGACCTGAGCGCTTTGACCAAAGGTCGGGTAATCGAATTCGTTAAACCCGTAATTATTGCGATCGAAGGCGTTGTCAGCACCCGTGCCAAAGCAGCCGGTGCTCCATCCCGGCCGGTAGACGCTGACGGACCGGCTCTGGTCATTGAGGCAATTGATGCCGGGATCGGCCATCCACTGGAAGTTGGCGCCTCCGCTGCCGCTCAAAGAGCGTGACCGGCCCGCTGCCAGGTTCCACAGAATCGAGTTGGAGTTGAAGTTATGCCGTCCTTGGAGCGAACCGCTCAGGATGGCCATGTTTGGGCGGCGCCAGTCCTGGCTGTACTGCGGGACGTCGCCGTCGACGAGTGTATAGACCCACTTGTTGCCCCAGTTGCGGAACGTCGAAAACAACGCGCGAAAGGCGATATCCGACCCCGGGCTCACCTGGTAATCGACGCTGCCGGCTGTGCCCCAGCGGGTGCGGTTGTAAATGTAGTCGCGGAAGTCCTGGCTGTCGTAATGCGGGCTCGCACTGCCCGCGGTCGGAACCGGCTCAAGGTCATTGATGCCGCGGCCGTTGTAATTGTAGGTTCCGCCCACCAGAACACCCAGCTTCTTCCCGGCGAGAAAACGGTGCCCGATGGTTCCGCCGGTATCGATGACCCCTCGGCCGCCGATGATCGGGGTGTGACCTCCGAGGCCGTACAGCATCACGCTGGTCGCATTTTCCGCGGTCTTGGTGACGAGATTGACCGAGCCGCCGATCCCATCGCCATCGATATTGGCCTGGAGGGTCTTGTTGATTTCGACGGAAGCGACGAGATCGGATGCTATGGTGTCGAGCTTGATCTGGCGGACACCTGATTCAGGGGAGGCAATGGTCACGCCATCCACCATGGTATTGCTCAACCGCGGTTCGGTGCCACGGATCTGCACATACTTGCCCTCGCCCTCGTCGCGCTCGATGGTGACGGAGGGCATGCGTCCCAGCGCATCGGCGATGTTGGCGTTGGGCAGGGAGGTGATTACCTCGGCCGGCAGGACCTGCACGATATTTTCGGCGGCGAGGGTACGATTGATAGCTTCGGCGTCGCCGTATTCGCGCCCGGCGTAAACCTCAACCTCCTGCTTGTTGGCCGCGACTTTGAGTGTGGCTTCGACGTGCGTATCGTCACCCGCCTTCAAATCCACGCTGGTGGCGAAGTCGTCGAACCCGACGAACGAGATGACGACCTTGTAAGTACCGGGAGCAAGGTTGGGGAAGAGAAAGGCGCCCTGAACATCGGAAGACGCCGGCTGGACCGCGGGTTCGAGCCTGATCCGGGCGCCCTGGAGAACAGCGCCGCCTGCGTCCTTTACGACGACGCGAAGGGTGGCTTTTGTGGTTTGGGCGACGAGCATGCCGAGTGAGGAAAGGAGAATCGCGAAACAGGCCAGCAGATTGTGTAAACGAATTGTTTGCCGCATGCAGAGGCCTCCAAAACAGTCCCTCGCGGGATCGTTTTAACAAGTCTGCAAAGAAGTGCTGACGGCTTGCTGAATGGCATGTAACAAAATGATGAATTTCCTTGAATTGTGTGGAATGTCGAAACTTCTCGATTCGCCGACGGATACTTTGAGCTCTAAACCGCGACGGGATGCTGGCAGCCGCTTTTACGCCGTCGCGTCCTCGGTGGCTCCCCCGGACAGGTTCTCCCGGATGTCGGTCGCTTCTCCACCCGGTCCTCTGGGCTTGGTTCCGTGGGGAACGTAGATTCCGTCCTGGGCCAGAAGAGCCTCGTAAACCGGCACGTGGCGCCAATAGCGCGCCAGGGCAAACGCGCTCATGTTGGCGATCATCATGGGCAGCACCAGCTCGTAGCCGCCGGTCATCTCGAACACGATAAGAATGGACGTCATGGGAGCGCGCACAATGCCGGCAAATACCGCGCCCATCCCCACCACGGCAAACGCACCAATGGCCTCGGTTGAATGATGGAACACGGTGACGTCGATATAGCCCACGGCGCCGCCCAGCATTCCCCCCATAAACAGGGATGGTGCAAAGATGCCGCCTGAACCGCCGCTGGAGTACGAACAGACAGTCGCAGCCAGTTTGAGGACACAAAAGGCGGCCATCATTGTAAGCGGCAACGTCCCGGCCAGTGCCCGGGTAAGGGTCTTGTAGGGATCGCCGGCGATTCCATTCATGTGGAAGAGTTCGAGGCCGACCACTGCCAGCGCACCCGTAGCCATGCCGCCGATCGCCGGATGCACCCACTTCGGCAGGGCCGTGAACTGCTTGAACCGGGCGCGCAGAAACAGGAGCGAATCAGTGAACGCGACCGAGACAATCGCAGCCAGCACGCCCAGCAAGGCATACCACACCAGGGAAGATGCCTTCATCGGCCCATAAAAGCGCGGCACGCGAAAGACGGGGTTGGTGCCCAGAATCGAGTGCTCCACGACCGCGGCCAGCGCGGCGGCCACGATGACGCCCGTGAGCATGGTCTGGTCGAGATCGCCAACCAGTTCTTCGATGGTGAATGTGATCGCCGCAATCGGGGCATTGAAGGCCGCCGCAATTCCAGCCGCCATGCCGACGGAAGCCATGCGCCTTCGGTTTTGCGGGCTCAGCCGGGCCGCGCCGGCCAGCAGGCTGCTCACTCCGGCGCAAATCTGAACCGTGGGGCCTTCCAGGCCGAGCGAGGCGCCTGACCCGATCTGCACGGCGCAGAGAACGAATTTGCCGATCGTCTCCCGCACAGACACAAGCCCGTATCGCAGCGCATAGGCAACCTTTACCTGGGGAATGCCGCTGCCCGCGGCAGCCGGCGCCCAATAGGTCAGCCCCAGGCCAACAACCAAACCGCCAAGGGCGGGCGAGAGGATGGTCCAGAAGATCCAGGAATGACCGGCCGCCGAATTGGCCCGGTCGATCAGCAGCGCTTCCAGCCAGCCGATGCTGAGATGGAACGCCACCGCAGCCAGGCCGCACATGCCGCCGGCAAGGATGGTGAGCGCCAGCATACGCTGCGGCTCGTTGGGCAGACGGCGCAGCATCCAGGCCCAAAACAGGCTGGGCAGAGCTGCGAGACCTTGCCAATAACTCAACTTCGGGTGAACCTCATCGGGGATATCCTGCTTGTCCAGTATAGGTGTGCGCCGGCGCCGGCCCCGCCGTTCCCTGAGATTGGTCGACTGGTGATCGAGGCGGCGGAGATGTCATCGCGCAAAGGGAATTGATGCTATTTGTCTAGAGTTTGTCATTCGATTGTCATTCCCGTCTTTTCGAGCGACAGCAAACCTATAATCCGGAGCTGACGGGGGCAGCTTCACAGTGTCAGGAACCCTCTGCGCCGTCAGAGATGGGAGGTTGTATGCGTATCTCTCTGCGGAGAGCTTCTCGCCTTGGCGTGGTCGCGGGAGCGATCGTACTCACGGTGGGGCCGGCCTGCCGGCTGGCACATGGACAATCAACGGCGGACGCAAGACATATCATCATTGCCGACCAGTACAACAACCGTGTCGTCGAAGTCGACCGCGCCACGCACAAGGTGGTTTGGAGCTTCGGCAATGGCTCCGACATCCCCGGGCCGCACAGCGTGGTCGGGGTAAATGACGTCGAGCGGATCGGACCGGTGACTCTGATCTCCGGCACCGGCACTCCGCCAGGTGCTCCGGGCTGTTCCGATACGGTCAACGGTTGCCCGGACAATCGGGTCTTTATTGTGGACCGGCACGGCAGGATTCTGTGGCAGTACGGCCAGGCGGGCGTCGCAGGCTCAGGCGACAATGAGCTGAACACGCCTGTCCAGGCGGCGTTTCTGTCCGGTTTCCCGGGCCACCGCGGTTTCCATGTGATCATCGCCGACCAGGCAAACCAGCGCATCATCGTGGTGAATGTGCTTAGCGGCAAGATTGTGTGGCAGTACGGTACCACGGGCGTGGTGGGGAATGGGCCGAACCAACTCAACAGTCCCAACAGTGCCGAGGTGCTTGAGAACGGCCACATCCTCATCGCGGATGAGGGTAATAACCGGGTCATCGAGATAACCCCTGCGGGAACGATCGTGAAGACCTTCACGATTGGCGGTGCGCTCAACGGCGCGGCGTTTGCGAGCCGGTTGCCGAACGGCGACACCCTGATCTCCGACGCCGGCAACAATCGCATCGTTGAAGTGGATTCGACCGATCACATCGTCTGGCAGTACGTGACGAATACGGGTCCCAACAGCAACCCGAATCCTAATCCCACGCGGGGAATTCGTCTTGCCAACGGCCACACGCTGATTAGTGACCAAAATAACAACCGGGTGATCGAAGTGACGGCCGGCGGACACATCGTTTTCCAACAGGGCAAGACCAATGTGACGGGGAACGGTTTCAACCGCCTCAATGGTCCCTACGACGCCAAGCAGATTGGCGATTTCACGGGGCTTACGCCTCCGCTGGACTTCGACGGAGACAAGGATGACCACTGAGTGGTCGCGGGATCGCCGGCGGACTGCGAACCGACGGAAGCAAAACTTCGGTGGCCTTACGTTCAGCAATGAGGCGGATGCACGGGAAGCGCCGACCTTGAACGAAGGCGAACCGGAGGCAGGCTCCCCGGCTTCGCTGCTGTTGCCGGTGAGGAAGCCATTCGGGCCGTGCCCGGGATGTTGAGGGACGGGCACGGTTCGATTGGCCATCCGCCATTGAGAGGCGATCACTGCGCGGGTTCAGTCTGGCGCATGAATTCAGCCAGGTCATCCTTCCAGACTGCGGCAACCGTGTGCGTTCCATGCCCGCGCGTAGCATCGGAGATGGGCAGCAGAATGAAGCGTCCATGCGGAATCCGCTTTACCATCGTCTCGGCAATGCCGAGCTCGGGCGGATTGATGAAGTCGTCGGCCGAGTTGATCCACAGTACGGGAGCGGTAATGGTTTCGAGTCGCGGGCCAGGGTCGTAGTTGCGGCTCGCGTTCAAATAGAAAAGCATGTTGTTGGCATCGGTTGAGGCCATCGTTCGTTCGAGATAACGGTCAACGAATTGCTCCGCCTGCTCGCGCGTGGGCGCCTGCTTCTGCATCTGCAGCGGGCTCGAGCCCATGATGAGCAGAATTTCGTTGGCTGTGCGCAGGCCCTGCACGGGCTGGGTCTTGTATTCGCCGTTCATCCATGCCGGATCCTGCCTGATGGCCTGAATAGCCATATAGCGCATCATGCGGTTTCGGCCCGCGATCTGCACCGGCAGGCAGGCGAAAGGCGCGAGCGCGTCCATGAAGCCGGGATAGGTCTCGCCCCAGACGAAGCTCTGCATGCAGCCCATCGACGTGCCGAGGACAAGGCGCAGGTGATCGATCTTCATCTGGTCGAGCATCATGCGCTGGGCGCGCACCATGTCGTCATAGTCGTAGGCAGGGAAGTGCGCGTGCAGCCCGTCGGAGGGTTTGGAACTTTCGCCGTGGCCAATGTCGTCGGGCAGGATGAGGAAGTACTTCTGCATATCGAGTACACCGCCGGGCACAAACAGGACATTCGAGAACAGAGGATTCATGAGGGAATGGGCATTGCCACCGGTGCCGTGCAAGAGCAGGACTGCGTTGTCGACATGGCCGGCTGCGTTGCGATGCGGAGTGCCCAGAGTGATGTAGTGGAGCTTGAGCTGGGGCAGAGTTTCGCCGGTGCCGAAGCGGAAATCGGTCAGGTTGACAGTGCCGTCTTTGGTGGGCCAGGCGGGGACCGGGGGCGTTGCTGGGGCTGATTGATTCGACTGTCCGAAAGCACCGGCGCCGGTCAACGGGATAACGGCGATCGAGGTCCACAGCGCACGCATGAATATCCGAAGGCTCATGGCGGTTGATTTTATGACAAGGGCGGATGAAACGGATTGGACCGGCTTATTAGCTTCATTCCCACGCCACCGGCCTGCGCGATAAAATTCTCGCGTCAGGTATGGACTTCGATTCCAATCATCCCGCCGCGCCGCTTCTCAAGCGCTTTCGCCGCGGACGCCACGACCGTGGACGTGGCCCGGCCTGCTGAGTAATCTATTTCCCGTCGCTGACTTTCGGTCTCCCTGGCCCCGGCGTCCATGTCGGGCGGAGTTCGTTGTGCCTGAGGATGCCGGAAGCCAGTCTGGACTTTTAGAATCGATCCGTTGTCTGCAGATAGAAAGGTTCCCTTATGAATAGCTTTGCGAGCAAGTCGACGCTGTCCTCCGGAAATCGTTCGTATACCATTTATCGCTTGCCGGCGCTGGAGGCGAAGGGCTTCAACCTCCGGCGGCTTCCGTTCAGCTTGAAGATTCTGCTCGAAAACCTGTTGCGCCGCGAGGACGGCGTGAACGTCACGGCTGGCGACATCGAGTTCCTGGCCAACTGGGACGCCAAGGCCGAGCCCAGCCGCGAAATCGCCTACATGCCGGCGAGGGTCCTGATGCAGGATTTCACCGGCGTACCGGCGATTGTCGACCTGGCGGCGATGCGCGATGCCATCAAGACGCTGGGCGGCGATCCGGAACGCGTCAATCCGCTGGTTCCGGCGGAACTGGTGATCGATCACTCCGTGCAGGTGGACGAGTTCGGTACCCCCACCGCCTATGAAGCCAATTCGCTGCTCGAATTCCAGCGCAACCGCGAGCGCTATGCGTTCCTGAAGTGGGGGCAGACGGCGTTTCGTAACTTCTCCGCGGTGCCGCCGGGCATGGGGATCTGCCACCAGGTGAATCTTGAGTACCTGGCGCGGGTAGTGTTCACGACCGAGATCGATGGCGAGCAGGTTGCGTATCCCGACACTTTGGTGGGGACCGATTCCCACACCACGATGATCAACGGCCTGGGCGTGCTCGGATGGGGCGTGGGCGGCATCGAAGCCGAGGCCGCGATGCTGGGGCAGGCGGTCTCGATGCTGGTGCCGCAGGTGGTGGGTTACAAGCTTACCGGCAAACTGCGCGAGGGCGCTACGGCCACCGACCTGGTTCTGACTGTGACGCAGGCGCTGCGCAAGCTCGGGGTTGTCGGGAAGTTCGTGGAGTTTTATGGGCCGGGCATCGCAGAGCTGCCGCTGGCCGATCGCGCCACCATCAGCAACATGGCGCCGGAATACGGCGCAACCTGCGGCATCTTCCCCGTGGACGCGGAGACGCTGCGCTACCTGCGCCTCACTGGGCGCAGCGAAGAACAGATCGCGCTGGTCGAGGGCTATTACAAGGAGCAGGGACTGTTTCACACGTCGGGCGCGGCGGAGGCCGACTATACGCAGACGCTGGAACTGGACCTGGGCGCCGTGGAGCCAAGTGTGGCCGGGCCCAAGCGGCCGCAGGACCGGGTGTTGCTCAAAGATGCGGCCGTGAGCTTTGCGCAGCAGCTTCCTAGCCTGCTTGCGCCCACGGCCAAGCCCCTGGGTACGCGCACGGC
>DASXGD010000020.1:0-8856 GCA_036489245.1 Occallatibacter sp.
GATCGTGCAACTTGGTGAGCTGCCCGGCAACCAGCGTCATCTCCGCCTGCGCCTGGTCGATGCTCGCTCCCGGGGCGAGACGCGCATAGAGCCGGCAGCACAGGTTCTCCCGGCTATGCAGCCAATTGCTGTCAGGATGAATCAATGGCTCAAGACTCAGCGGAAGCCAGAAATCCGGCGCTTCCACACTCGTCCCCACAAAATTGTGCGGTGTAATCCCGACAATGGTAACGGCAACGCCGTTCAGCCGAACGGTCTTGCCCAGGACTGCCGCATCTCCGTCAAACCGCTTCCGCCAGTAGTTCTCGCTGATCAGCGCCGTCGGAGGTGCGTCTCCCTTGGCAAAGTCTTCCGGCGCAAACGTCCGGCCCCGCACTGCCCCAACCCCGAGAACCGGGAAGTAGTTTTCCGATACCAGGAACGTGCTGGCCGTCTCCATGGTGGCGACGCTCGGAAGCAAACCCAGCCGCCCGATCAGCGATCCCTCCGAGCCCCTTCGCCGGCCCGCGATTCCGCCCGCTCCCTTGAGGGTCAGGTTCTGCGGGTTACTCGCAGCAATGAGCCCGCTGAAAGAATGAACCTGATCCCGATAAGCCTCGTAGTCGGGAACACTGAACCAGGCTACGGGATCGCTCGACTGGTCGCTTGATCCTGAATGCAACAACAGCGCGAGATTGACCATCCGTCCCGACTCGCGGGCATCGAGCGTTCGCTTGAAAAATGCTTTGTAAGCGGTGAACGTCGCGGTATTCGCCCCAATGCCAATCCCCAGCGCCAGCACCGCGGCCAGCGTAAATCCCACGTTGCGCCATAACATGCGAGCGCCGTAACGCAGGTCCTGACTTACGGTCCCCGGCAGCATGGTCAGGTCAACCTCTCGCATCCGCTCCCGCCACAGGCTCAGATTGCCAAACCGGACCCGCGCAGCGTGGCGAGCCTCGCTGCGCGACATCCCCTGCTCCACGTTCAATTGTTCGCGCATGGAAAGGTGGAACTGGAGCTCTTCCTCATGCTCTCTTGCCAGCTTGTCTCTCCTTAAAAATCCGCGCCAGCGAGATAACCATGCCATAAGGTTCTTCTCCGCTTATGCCTTTTCGAAATCCAGGACGAGGGCCACGGCGCTCGTGATCTTCCGCCAGTTCTCCCGCTCGGCGTTTAGTTGCTTCCGGCCAAGGGCCGTGAGCCGATAGAAGCGTGCGCGGCGATTGTTTTCGCTCGCGCCCCACTCTGAAGTAATCCATCGATCCTGCTCCATGCGGTGGAGCGCGGGATAGAGCGAGCCTTCCTCAACGCGCAGAACTTCGTTCGAAATCCTCTGGATGTGCAGAGTAATGCCCCAACCGTGCATGGCGCCCTGTTCGAGGCTCTTCAGAATCAGAAGAACCAGCGATCCCTGCAGGTTGTCATTCTTTGTCCGGGCCATCAGGTGCTTCCATAGAATTCTATGGAAACATGCCACTCTTTCGGTAATGGTGTCAAGTGGCGCCGAACTGAGGTTCTCTTTCCTGGCCTGGCGGCTTCAGGTTCTTGATGATTGACCCGCCTGCCGGTAAGCTTCAAAACCGGCTATGGGATATCGATTTCTTCGCGCGCATCACGCCTTCATCCAATTCCGCAATCGTCGCTGCGCCGGCTTCTCCACCGCGTATAGCGCTACCAGCGCCAGGCCGATCAGGATCACGTAGCTGATCCAGGGATCAAATCGCGCCAGCCCCAGGTGGTCAAGCACATGGGTATCGTGAATCAGATTCCAGAAGTTGAAATGCAGCAGGTACAGGCAATAACTGGCCTCGCCCACAAAAACCAGCGGACGAACGCCCAGCACCCGGGCAAGAACGTTATCTCCGCTCAGTCCGAGGATGATGCAGCCAAACAGCGGCATCAGCAGCCCATCGTGAATGATTGCATAGGGGATGTCCGCACCCAGCCATAGCAGGAAAAATGTGCCTCCGAATCCGATTACGCCAAGCAGAAGCCGAACCAGGCCCGGCCGTGGAATCAACTCATCGATTTCCGCCAGCACCACGCCAAAAATGAAGCTCATCAAATGCGGCAGCGGGGTATACTTCAGCGCCTGCAGCCACGGCCCGGTGCTGAACCGGTCCGGATGCGGAATCCCGTCAGGGTTGAAAATAATATACAGAGTGCCGGGAATGAGGCCCAGCAGCCAGATAACCCCAAGCCGCGCCAATAAGGGCGGAATCCGGCCCGGCTGCTTCCAGCGAGCCAGCCAGGGAAACAAGAGGTAGTAGAACGACTCCGCCGACATGGTCCAGGCCGGAGTATTGAGAAACGTCGCGATCTCGGGAATCCACCCCTGCAGCAGCAGTGGCGCCAGCACCATGCCCGTCCAGAACATGCCATGCGTATGCGACGCGAACTCCGAAGGAACCATCCGCCAGGCCATGATGAGGCTGAGCAGATAGATCGGATACAGCCGCGTAAACCGCGCCTTGTAAAACCTGATCGTGTCCAGTTGGCCGGACCGCGCCCGCGCCGCGTAGTTATAAGCCAGCACGTAGCCCGAAAGCAGAATGAAAAAACTCACCGACGCATAGCCGGCATTGACCACCGGCGCCAGCACGCCAAACCACAGAGGATTGGAGAAATGGAACAGGACGATGTTGACAGCCGCGAACGTGCGCAAGCCGGTCAACGCGTTCAGCCGGTCTGGCTTGCGTATGTCCACTTGGTTACTTAGACGTCTCCGCGAATTACCACGACGCAGATCGGAAAGGGAATGGGGTCAGCCGGTTTGCTGATTTCTGAACCCTGATCCCTGCTTTTAAGCCGTCACCAGCGATCCGACCTTCTCCCCCTGCACCACCCGCTTGATGTTCCCGGGCTGGTTCATGTTGAAGACGATCATGGGCAGGTTGTTGTCCTTGCACAGGCTAACGGCAGTCAGGTCCATCACCTTGAGGCCCTGGCGAAGGATCTCCATATAAGTGATCTCATCGTATTTCACGGCGTCCTTGTAGAGCACCGGGTCGGCGCTGTAAACGCCCTCGACCTTGGTGCCTTTCAGCAGCACGTCGGCCTTGATTTCCATGGCCCGCAGGCTCGCCGCGGTATCTGTGGAGAAAAAGGGGTTGCCAATACCCGCGGCGAAGATCACGACGCGGCCCTTCTCGAGATGGCGAACCGCCCGCCGGCGAATGTAAGGCTCGGCAATCTGGTTCATGAACACAGCCGTCATCACCCGGCATTGCACATCACGCTGTTCCAGCGCATCCTGCAGGGCGATGGCGTTGATGATGGTGGAGAGCATGCCCATATTGTCGGCGCTCACCCGGTCCATTTCCCTGGCCTGCTCAGCCACTCCGCGGAAGATATTGCCGCCGCCCACCACCACGGCAATCTCCACGCCCAACTTGTGCACATCGGCTACCTCGCTGGTAATATCAGCGACCTTTTCCGCATCCAGGCCGAACCCGCGAGCGCCCGCCAGTGCTTCACCGGAAAGCTTTAAGACAATCCTTTTAAACATGCCTTTTCGAGTATCGCATAGGGATGGGACAACCGGCAGTTACCCCTGGGTGGAGGCCAAGTGGCGTCCTTCGGAGTGTCCTCGAAGACGGCGTCGAATCCCGAACAAAGCCAGGCGTCGGTTCGGCCGTTTCCGGTGGGAAGCCACGGAATAACGAGGGTCCCCGGCACGCGGTCTTTGCGCGCTGGGGTGGGCCCCAAAACGGCCGCCGTCGAACATTGTCACGCCCCCTGCGGAATCACCTTGGGTACGTCGATGCCCAGGGCCGTCGCCAGGTCGTGCTGGTGTTCCTGCTCCTGGGAGATGATCTGGCGCAGCTTCTCGGCCAGCGCGTAATGGCCCAGCGCTTCGGCCTGCTGTACCCGTTCGCGATAGTTGCGGATGGTCTCGGTTTCGTTGTCGAGATCGAAGCGAATCATTTCCTCGGGCTGCTCCGAGAGCCTGACTTCCTTGGGAGTCGCGGTGGGCATGCCGCCGAGGTAATCGATCTGGTCGGCAATGACCATTGCATGTTGCAGTTCCTGCGCGGCGTGCAGTTTGAGTTCGCCCGCGATGCTCATCCACTGCGCGCCCTTGAGCACATTGCTGTACACGGTGTAGGCGATGATGGCCTGGTATTCGCGGGCCAGATCCTCATTGAGAGCATTGATGAGATTCTTGACGTCGTTTTCGTTCCGATGGTCCGATTTCTTGTCGGGCATGGCTCGATTATCCTTTCGCTCGAAGCCATTCGCGGGCTCCGCAGCCATGCACTCAGATGCGAGAAGTCTCTGCCATGTTGGTTACTGCGCGCCGGCCCGTCTCAGTGCCGGCGGTGGTGCGCCGCTCCGTTGTGTTGCGGCTTTGCTCCTGACGCTGCAGCCGTCCCCGCCGCCGTCGCGCTGAATCCTGGCAGGTCCACGCGCCGTGCGACGTGATCCTGGATCCAGTGCGGGTCCCACCACTCCTTGGGATCGATCTGCACCCCGTCCAGTTGCATCGCGAAGTGCACGTGGTCTCCACCGGCCATGCCCGTCATCCCGCTCTGCCCCATCACCTGGCCGCGCTTGACCACATCGCTTTCATGAACATCAATGTGGCTGAGATGCCCGTAGATGGTCTGCAATCCGTAACCGTGGTCAACCACGATGCAGTTGCCGTAGATGCCCAGGGGCGCCGCATACACAATCTTGCCGTCGTTCGAAGCTTCCACGCCCACGTGTTGCGTCACTGCAAGGTCATACCCCAGATGAACCTGCTGATCGATCTTCTGTCCGTGATAGATGTAGTTGCGCAGGTCGGCGAAACTGGCTTCGGTCTGTGCGTTCGACTGGCGGGTGAACGGCTGAGAGAAGAGCCAGTGATCCGCGGTCTTGTATTGCAGGTCGGCCAGGGTCTTATTGTTGGCGCGCCGCATTTCGCTGTTGATCTTCACGAAGCGCGCCACCGGATCGCCGGAACCATTCGGATCGCCCTTTTGCATGAACGCATCGCTCACCTGCAAGTCGTGCGTGGTGTACTTCGGCTGTTCCTTCTTCGGGAACTGAAAGGAAATGGGGCTGGTGACATCGTTGCCGCTTCCATTCCCTGCATACACCACCGGAATTGTGCTCGCCGGCATGTTCCACGCAAACGCGAACAGCGAGAAGAGGCCGCTCTTGCCGCCCGGCATGGGCCACGCGCGGAACGTCTGGTCCCCCAACTTCACGCCGGCCTGCGTCCAACCCCCCGACACATTGAATGTCGCTAGGTCGGCCATGCCCAGGTAGAGATAGTGCTGGTCTGAGTCCACGCTCAGCGTGGGCGGCTGCGACACCACCGTCACCTCGCGCTCCACGTTCGCTGTCTTTCCCCGCAGATCATTCGACGTCGCTTCGACAATCAGCTTCGCTTTGCCGTCGCGCAATTGCGGCGTGCTCTTGAGCCCCGCGGTGAAACTCCACATCTGATCCGTTGCCTTCGTGGGCTGATGCATGTCCCACACCTGGTACCGGGCCCCATTCTGTTCGACAAAGGCTCTCGCTACGCGCACGCCACGCTTGTTGCGCACATGAACCGCGATCGATGTAGCCTGGCCAACAGAAGTTGGTGCATTCGGAAGATCGATGACAGGCATCGTCGCCCGCACGAGGACAAAAATGATCCCAGCGACGACGATCGCAATGAGGAGTAATGCAGTCTTTCGCACTTTTCCATTTTAAGCCGCCGCTTCATCCCCGCCGAGGCTCTCATCGAGAGAGGGAACCAGCGCATGAAACCCATCCTCAACTGCACGGCACGAAAATCCTTATTCCATCCTTATTTCCCCGTCGTATACAGGTCGCCCCGTCCTGAATCACTGAAACGGGCGCATACTCTTTGATGGTATGATCGACGACGACTATCAGTTAATGATGAATTTTTTCTGATTTGAAATAGCCAGCTCTCAAATTTCTCCATTGTTTTTGTCTTTGGTTCAAATTGACCTCGGTTTTTGAGGAATGCACAAGTGTCCATATCCGCATTCAGCTGACGAAATGGGAGGCCGTGCGCATGACCGAGCTGTCTGAAACTAGCGAAACTCTGGTTCTCACTCCAGGAGAGATTACCGGCCTATTTGAAGGTGGCAAGCCCGGCGAAACCCTCATGAAAGTGGTCGCGCTGATCGCTTCCCGCTTCAATGCCGACGTGTGCTCCGCCTATCTGCTTGAACCCGACCGATCGAACCTTGTGCTCGCCGCCACCCTGGGCCTCCACCCCCGCTGCATCGGCAAGTTGCGTATGGCTCTCAGCGAAGGACTCACCGGCCTGGTCGGGGAACAGGTGATGCCCATCGCCGTCGCCGACGCGCCCAACCACCCCCGCTTCAAACTCATTGAAGATGCCGAGGAAAATGCATTCCACTCCTTTCTGGGAGTGCCGATCATCGACCGGGGCGTCCTGCAGGGAGTCCTCGTCATTCAGACCAAGGACCCACGCACCTTTCGCGACAGCGACATTCGCATGCTCGTCGAAGCGGCCAACCAGGTGGCGCCCGTCGTCAGCGAGGCCCGCACCTTCGAGCGCTTCATCGCACCTACGCAGGAACGCCTCTGGTCGCTCGCCAACAACATCTGGTGGAGCTGGGACCCCGATTGCATCAGCCTGTTTCGCGATTTGAATCCGGCCCGCTGGTCGCAACTCAACCAGAATCCCGTTTCCCTGCTCGGCGAGATTCCCGCCGAGGAGTTGGAACGGCGTGCCACGGAAATGATGCTCCACAGCCGCATCAATTATTGCTACCGCCGCCAGCAGGAGTACCTCCGCGCCGACCAGACCTGGGGAGCGCAAAACGCAGGTGTCCTCCGGACCAGGCCGGTTGGCTACTTCTCGGCCGAGTTCGGGCTGCATGAGTCTCTCCCCATCTATTCGGGCGGCCTCGGCGTGCTCGCCGGAGACCACATCAAAAGCGCGTCCGACCTCGGTATTCCGCTCGTGGGCGTGGGCCTGTTTTATGAGCAGGGATACTTCCGCCAGCGCCTCGACCTGGATGGATGGCAGCGGGAAGAATACATCGAGTCCGACATCACCCAGCTACCGCTGCAGATCGCCATCGGCAAGAGCGGCGAGCCGATCGTTGTACAGGTGAACACCCGCACCGGCTCCATCCGCGCCAAGGTGTGGCGCCTTAATGTGGGACGCTGCGACCTGTTGCTGCTCGATTCCAACGTCGCCGGCAATGATCATGACGATCGGGGACTCTCATCGCGCCTCTACGGCGGCAACTCCCGCATGCGCATTCGCCAGGAGCTGCTTCTGGGCGTGGGCGGCTACCGTGCTCTGCGCGCCATGGGTATTTCTCCCGGAGTTCTGCATCTCAACGAAGGCCACAGCGGATTCGCCGTGCTCGACGCCATTCGCGCCCGCATGGAGGACGAAGGAGTCGATTTCAAAACCGCCGCCAGCCAGGTTCCCCGCGAAGTCATTTTCACCACCCATACGCCGGTGCCCGCGGGCCATGACCGTTTCGACGCCGACCTCATCGAGGAGCACCTCGGCCCCCTGCGCGATCAACTCGGGCTTTCCCTGGAAAACCTCATGGGTTTCGGGCGCGTCTACTCCAGCGACCAGCAGGAAACCTTCTGCATGACTGTCCTCGGCCTCAAGCTGTCGCGCCGCGCCAACGCAGTTTCTTCCCTGCACGGCGAGGTCTCGCGCGCCATGTGGTGGAACCTGTTTCCCGGCAAGCCCGAGGACGCGGTGCCCATCGGGCACGTCACCAACGGCGTCCATGTGCCCTCCTGGCTCGCGCCCCAGATGCGCCGCCTCTACGACCGCCATCTTGGCGTCGACTGGCAGAAGCGGGGCTCCGACAAACGCACCTGGGCCGCTATCGAGAGCGTTGACGATGGCGAACTCTGGGAGACACACCTCAACCTGAAGTCCCAGCTCCTTGATTTCACCCGCCACCGCGCCTGCGAACAGGCCGCGCGCCGCGGAGAGCCGAAAGAGACGCTCAGCCGGCTGGAAAAAGTGCTTTCACCGGACGCGCTGACCATCGGGTTTGCGCGCCGGTTCGCCACCTACAAGCGGGCCAACTTGATTCTCGTCGACATTGAGCGCCTGGCGTCGATGGTCAATGACCCCAAGCGCCCGGTGCAGTTCGTGTTCGCGGGCAAGGCGCATCCCCACGACGAGCCCGGAAAGACTGTCCTGCAGCAGATAGCGCGCATGATGCGCGACACCGGCCTGGGCGACAAGTTCGTCTTCATCGAGGACTACGACATCAACGTCGGCCGCCACCTCGTGCAAGGCGTCGATGTGTGGCTCAACAACCCCCGCCGCCCGCTCGAGGCCTCAGGCACCAGCGGACAAAAGGTCGTGCTCAACGGCGGCCTCAATCTTTCTGTCCTCGATGGCTGGTGGGCCGAGGCCTATGACGGACTCAACGGGTTCGCCATCGGCAGCGGCCGAACCCATTCCAACGTGGAAGTGCACGACAAGCGCGACGGCGAAGACCTGTATCGCGTCCTGCGGGACGAAGTGATTCCGCTCTATTATCAGCGCGACCACGATGGCCTTCCCCGCGGCTGGATCCAGCGCATGAAGCGCACCATCCGCACCCTCGGCTGGCGTTTCAACGCCGACCGCATGGTCATCGACTACACCCAGAAATGCTACGTCCCCGCCGCGGGCGGCACATCCAGCGACATTCGCATGCCCGCTTAGCGGTTTGTCCGCCGTACAGCCAGCATCAAACTCGTTTAATGCCGGCGCAGAGCGTCCGTATAATCTCCGCATGTCGGCGCTTCACTT
The DNA here is from genome assembly GCA_036489245.1 of Occallatibacter sp. Taxonomy (GTDB): domain Bacteria; phylum Acidobacteriota; class Terriglobia; order Terriglobales; family Acidobacteriaceae; genus Telmatobacter. Next base: position 8,744 of record DASXGD010000020.1, read on the forward strand.
TCTTCCTCTTGCCCTCGCGCTCACCATTGCGGCTTCTGCACAGCAGGCCGTCTCGTTCGCAACTGACGATGGTGGTCAGGTCTGCGCCGACCTGTATGGCCAGGGCCCGAACG
>DASXGD010000209.1:0-16016 GCA_036489245.1 Occallatibacter sp.
GCCCTGGTAGAGCAGGCGGCCCAGCTTGCGGCCATTGTCGCGGTACTGCTCGATGGTGTCTTCGTTGTGAATGCCGGTGATGAGGCGTTCGTAAGCGATAAACAGCAGAGCAAGGCCCGGGGCCTCGTAGATGCCGCGGGATTTTGCTTCAATAATGCGGTTCTCAATCTGATCTGACATTCCGAGCCCATGGCGGCCGCCGATGCGATTGGCTTCCAGAAGAAGCTCGACAGGGTCGCCGAACTGGCGGTCGTTGAGGGCGACTGGAAAGCCTTCCTCGAAGCGGACCGTAACTTCTTCGCTGTTGATCTCGACATCATCGCGCCAGAACGCTGTTCCCATGATAGGAATGACGATCTTGACGGAGGTAGAAAGGTGTTCCAGATCTTTTGCTTCGTGGGTTGCGCCGAGAATGTTGGAGTCGGTGGAGTATGCCTTCTCCGCCGACATCTTGTACGAAAAGCCTGCTCGTTGCATGAAGGCGGACATCTCGGCCCTTCCGCCTAATTCGTCGATGAAAGCGGCGTCAAGCCAGGGCTTATAGACCTGGAGGCTGGGGTTGACGAGCAACCCGTAGCGGTAAAAGCGCTCGATGTCATTGCCTTTGAAAGTGGAGCCATCGCCCCAGATGTTGACGTCGTCTTCCTTCATGGCGGCCACCAGCATGGTGCCCGTGACCGCGCGACCGATGGGGGTGGTGTTGAAATAAGTGACGCCGGCGGTGGTGATGTGGAAGGCCCCGGCCTGCAGCGCGGCGATACCTTCGCGAACGAGCGGGCCCCGGCAGTCGATGAGGCGGGCCTTTTCCGCGCCATAGTCGAGCGCGGCGCGCGGAATGGCCTCGTAGTCGGATTCGTCGGGCTGCCCAAGGTTGGCCGTGTAGGCGTAGGGGATGGCGCCCTTCTGCTTCATCCAGTGCAGGGCGGCAGAGGTGTCCAACCCCCCGGAGAAAGCAATGCCTACCTTCTGGCCGACAGGCAGTGATTCAAGAATTACAGACATGCATCTCCTTAAAGCTTCTAACCGCTAGCGAGGTCCCGGCAATTGAAGCTGCGTAGATCTGCGCTAGAGGCTAGAAGCTAGCAGCTAAAAGCTCCCACATTTGCCAGCCCGCCCAACAGCAGCAGCAACAACGCCTTCTGCGCGTGCATCCGGTTTTCGGCCTGGTCGAAGACGATGGATTGCGGCCCGTCGAGAACCGCGTCGGTTACCTCGGCGTTGCGGCGTGCGGGCAGGCAATGCATGAAGACCGCTTGAGGATTCGCTTTCTGCATCAATGCCTCATTCACCTGGAACGGCCGGAAGATCGGGGCTCGCTTAGTCGACTCGTGCTCGAAGCCCATGCTGACGCACACATCGGTGTAAACCGCATCGGCGCCTTCCACCGCGGCCTGTGGATCCTGCAGCAGGCGAACTTCGCAGCCGTTCTGCTCCGCGATCTCGCGTGCCCTGGTGACGATTTCAATGTCGGGCGAGTAGCCGCGCGGCGTGGCAATGGTGACGTTGCTGCCTAGTTGCGCACCTGTGAGCATCAGAGAGTGGCACACGTTGTTGCCGTCGCCGACATAGGTGAAGTTGAGGCCCGCGGCGGAGCCGAAATGCTCTTCTAGGGTCATGAAATCGGCCAGAGCCTGGCAGGGGTGTTCGAAGTCGGAAAGAGCGTTGATCACGGGAACGCGCGCGTTGGCCGCCATCTCGGTGATCGTGTCGTGCGCATAGGTACGCAGCACGATCACATCCACCCAGCGCTCAACATTGCGCGCCACATCGGCAATGGCTTCGCGCTCACCCAGCGGAGAACTGGTGTGGTCCACAAAGATCGCATTGCCGCCCATGGTGTTGAGGCCGGCTTCGAAGCTGAGCCGGGTGCGCAGGCTTGCCTTCTCGAACATCAGCACCATCTGCCTGGCGTCAAGAGCATGGCGATACTCGCGCGGATTGCGCTTGACCTCGTGGCCCAGCTTGAGGATGGCGCGTACCTCGGCGCTCGATAGATCGGCAATGGAGCACATGTCTTCGCCGGCCAGCCGCGCGGCGGCGCCAAGAATGTCCGGGTCCTTCTGTACGGGAATCAGCTCCCGTCCTTCGATGGTTGCTCTGCTAGCCACGTTGTTGTCCTCCTGCGGCGTTGGCGATGGTGTGTACTGCATGTTCGGTGAAGATTTCGTCAAGGGCCGCGATCGCTGTGTCCACATGGGCGCGCTCCAGAATGTAAGGTGGCAGGAAACGCAGAACCGTATCGCTGGTGCAATTGATGACGATGTGGCGCTTGAGCATCTCCGCCACTGTGAGTTTGGCCAGGTCCGCAGAATCGAGCTCTGCCGCCAGCATCAGGCCCTTGCCGCGCACATCGATGATGGCGTCATGCTTCGAAGCCAGAGAGCGAAGCTGCTGCTGGAAGTAGTCGCCCACTTCAGTCGCGTGCGCCAGCAGTCCGTCCTTCTCGATCGCGTCAATCACGGCGATGGCTACCGCGCAGGCCAGCGGCCCGCCCCCGAATGTGGTTCCATGCATACCCGCATGAATGGCGCGCGCCGCCTCTTCGGTGCAAAGAATGGCTCCCAGTGGAATGCCCCCTGCAATCGGTTTGGCAAGAGTCGTCACATCCGGGCGTATACCGTAGTGCTGATACGCGCACCATCTGCCCGTACGGCCCATGCCGGACTGAATTTCATCAACGATGAGCAAGGCGCCGGTCGCACTGGCCAGTGCCCGAGCCTCGGCAAAGAAGTCCTGCGTCAGCGGACGAATGCCGCCTTCACCCTGGATAGCCTCGACCAGGATGGCGCAGACTTCGTTCGAGAACTTCGCCTTCAGGTCGGCGACTTCGTTGAAGCGCACAAATTCGACCCCGGGAACCACAGGACCAAACGGCTCACGATACTTCGCCTTGTACGTTGTCGACACCGAGCCGAACGTGCGGCCGTGGAAACTTTGTTCGAGGGCCAGGAACTTCGTTCCGATGTTCTTGCCCTCGCTGCGCAGCAGGCCGGCATGGGCGCGCGCCAGCTTCATCGCGCCCTCCCAGGCCTCGGTGCCGGTATTGGCGAAAAACACTCGGTCCAGCCCGGTCTGCTCGATAAGGCGCAGCGCCAGTTCCGCCTGCCCTTCATGAAAGAAGAGGTTGGAGGTGTGGATCAGCGCGCGGCTCTGGTTGATGATGGCGCGCTCGATGGCCGGATGCCCGTAGCCAAGCGCATTCACGCCGATCCCGCTCAGCAGGTCGAGATAGTGGTGGCCGAGTTCGTCGATGAGGTGAACGCCCTGGCCCCCGACAAACAGAATCGGGTTACGGTCGTATGTAGGAAGCAGCAGCCTGGCTTCGGCGGCCTTGATCTGTTCGAGCTTTGTCAATTCAATCTCTCCTCAGGCCACCATCACTTCGGTGCCGTGGGCTACGCGGGAGCTGCACAGGTCGGGAAGAGAACCGGCAGCTTCTGCGGGCAGAATTCGTACGCGCTTGACGCCATTTAAAAGTGCTTCGCGACAGGCGCTGAGCTTGGGCAACATGCCGCCGGAAATGATGGCGCTCTTGGCCATCTCGGCGATCTGATCAATCGAGAGCCATCGGAGTACGGCCCCGTTGGCGCCGCGCACACCGGGCACATCGGTGAGAAAAACGAGCGCGTCGGCGCGGCAGGCAATCGCGCAAGCCGCCGCCATTTCGTCGGCGTTGATGTTGTAGTATTCACCGTCGAATCCCAGAGCCATCGACGACAGGACCGGCACGCCGTTGAGCTGCCATATGGCCTCGAGCCAACGAGGATCGCTGGCGGCGATCTCTCCTACATAGCCGAGATCCGGGGAGGTGCGTTTCTTGCGGGCGCGGAACAGCAGGCCGTCGCCACCGGACAACCCTACCGCGGGCTGGCCCAATGCACCGAGCGCTGCAACCAGGCCCTTATTCACGCGGCCGCCGAGCACCATCAAAGCCACATCGCGGGTCTCAGCGTCGGTGACGCGCAGCCCATCGATGAATTCGCTCTGTTTGCCGAGCGCCTTCAGAGTGCGCGTCAACTGCACACCGCCCCCGTGCACCACGGCCACCTGATTGCCGTCGCGCACCAAATCCGTAATCGCGCGGACGCACCCGCTTAGAAGTTCGGGAACCTCGAGGCCCGCTCCGCCCAGTTTGACGACATACCTCATGATTCGAGCCCCACCTTCATTCCAGTCCTTCCGCCTCATCCCACCCGAGCATGACGTTTAGATTCTGCATAGCCTGCGAGGATGCTCCCTTTAACAGGTTGTCGAGGCAGCTGACGATCACCGCGCGGCGCCCATCCGCCGCCAGTTGAAATCCAATATCCGCGTAATTGGTACGCACCGAATAGCTGATCTGAGGAAGCCCCGAGTCATGCAGCCGCACCATCGGGCTGCCCGCAAAAAACGAGTGGTATACATGGGCAATGCCGGCCCGCGTCTGCGCCTGCCCGAATCGTACATAGATGGTGGACAGGATGCCGCGCGGAATCGGCAGCAGATGCGGCGTGAAGGTGATCGATTGTGCATCGACGCCGATCTGCTCCAGGAGTTCACCCGTATGCCGATGCGAAAAAACACCATAAGCGGACAGGTTATCGGCTGCGTACATGAAGTGGGTTTTGGCGGTGAGCGCCTTGCCCGCTCCGCTCACGCCACTTTTCGCATCGGCCACAATGCCGTGCTCGAGATCGACGATGCCGGCATCTACCAGCGGCTTGACGGCGAGAATCACAGTCGTCGCATAGCAGCCAGGATTCGCGACGAGCTTCGCTCCCACGATCCGGGCCCGATGCAGTTCCGGCATCCCATACACCGACTGCGCCTGGATACTCATGGCCTCGACCGAACCCTCGTCCTCAAAGTTGTACACGGCGCGATTCGCGGCCTCGTTCAATCGCCACGCGCCGCTCAGATCGATCACCCTCAAGCCGCGCGACAATGCTTCAGGAACCCAAGTGCGCGACTGCTCGTGCGGCGTGGCAAGAAACAAAACCTGCACATCGAGATCGGTCAACAGGTCCCACGAAAATGGCTGCAGCCGCAGTTTGCCGCTGCCCTTGCTGTCCGCCAGCTCGGGATGAATCTCGCCGAGCGGCGTGCCTCCCCGCGCCACTTCGCCGGCATCCATGCGCCCGGCAAATACGGGAGGCGTACCCTTGAGGCGCGGGTGGTGCAGCAATAGCCGCGCCAACTCGGCGCCTGCGTAGCCGGTCACTCCCACAACCGCGGTTTGTACCGTCTCCGTCATGACTCGAGAATCTTCCTCAGCCGGGCTTCCACCTCGCCGGCGCGCCGCTGGTCCGGGCAGATCACGAGTACCGTGTCATCTCCGGCGATCGTTCCCACCACGTCCGGCCATTCCGCGTAGTCCAGGGAGGCGGCCACGGGCTGGGCTCCTCCCATCACCGTGCGCACAATCACCTGGTTCATCGCCTGTTGCACACGCATACCAAAGCTTTCGAGCATTTCCCTCACTGAGGGACGGGCATCATCTTCGTGGGCGCCCCCGCCGTTTCCATTGCCGTTGGGCAGGGCGTAGCCTGCGGGTCCCTTCGACAGCCGCAATTCGTGAATGTCCCGCGACAGGGTGGCCTGGGTGACCTCGAATCCGCGGCGGCGCAGCTTGCGCCGGAGCTCATCCTGATTGGAGACCGAGGACTTGGCCACCAAATCGCGGATCGCGTTGTGCCGCTGGAATTTCATGGCCTCTCTTCTCTCTCCCCTGCCAGGTCGAATCCTGCCCAAATCGAAAGCGCGGCTCGCAGTAATGCGGCCGCGCATGCATAAATATACAACAAAACTGAATAAGTATTCAATGCCGTTCGTGAATTTTTGGCAGATTTGCGGGCCCTCTTCCGTGTCCCCGTTTTTTGCAGAAAATCATCAACTTTCAGCCGACGCCAAGCAACCAATCAGCGCACCAGGCAAGGGCTCCGGGGGTGAAATCGCCAGCCGGGGACGAGAAATTGCATGGCAGCGGCATCGTCGCGGGCGGCGAGCCCGACCTGGCGGAAGAGCCGGTGGGCCTGGTCCAATTGTTCCATATCCAGCTCGATTCCCAGGCCCGGAGCTTTCGGAACCTCGATCGCTCCTGCCTCGATGCGCAGCGGACCACGCGTGAGCCGTTGCCCATCCTGCCATATCCAGTGGGTATCGACCGCCGTGACTCGGCCAACCGCAGCCGCTGCGACATGGGTAAACATGGCAAGTGAAATATCAAAATGGTTGTTCGAGTGCGATCCCCAGGTAAGGTCCCGGTCGCGGCAGAATTGCGAAGCCCGAACCGATCCGCTGATCGTCCAGAAATGCGGATCGGCGAGCAGAATATCGATCGCCTGCAGCCGGGCAGCGTGATGCAACTGCCGCCAGTCTGTCGCGACCATGTTGGTCGCCGTCGGAATCCCGGTCGCGCGGCGGAACTCCGCCATGATTTCGCGCCCCGAGTAGCCATCTTCCGCTCCGCATGGATCCTCGACATAGGCAAGCACCCGCTGTTTGCCGCTGCACAGCCTGATCGCTTCTTCGAGCGCCCAGGCGCCATTGGGATCGATGGTGATGCGCGCCGCGGGAAACTTCTCCGCCAGCGCGGAGACCGCCTCCATCTCAAAGGAACCCTCAAAGACGCCGCCTTTCAATTTGAAATCGCGGAACCCGTAACGCTCCTGCGCGGCTTCGGCGAGGTGCACCAGGGCAGGAATGGTGAGTGTCTCCTGGTCGCGAAGCCGCAACCAGCCCTCGGATTCATTTCCGCCGTCGCGATAAGGCAGGCTCGCGCGCTTCCTGTCGGCGATGAAGAAAAGATAGCCGAGGATCTCCACTCGGTCGCGCTGCTGCCCCTCTCCAAGCAGTGCGGCGACGGGCAACTCGAGAAACTGGCCCAGCATATCGAGAAGCGCACTTTCGATGGCCGCGGCTGCATGGATGGCGACGCGCTGATCAAAGGTCTGCTGACCTCGTCCCGCCGCGTCCCATCCGGAAAACTGATTCAGAACGGCGTTCAGAATGCGATGGCTGTCGCCGATTTTCGCTTCCATCACCAGCGACCGCGCCTGCTCCAGCACCTCGCGAATCGTCTCTCCGCCCGGGACTTCTCCGAGCCCGACGTGTCCCGCATTGTCGCTGAGCAGGACGACGTTGCGGGTAAAGAATGGGGCGTGCGCGCCGCTCAGATTGAGCAGCATGCTGTCGTAACCCGCGACGGGAACGACCCGCATGCCGGTGACCCGGGGGGAATCCGTGATGCCCGAGGCCGGCGTCATGATGCGTTTACTCGCGAAACCGGAGCGGCCGTCATTTCCACCCGCTTGATTTCGCCCACGACCGGCAAGTAAGCGACGATCGCCAGCAGAGCGGTGGCTCCCACAAAGATGAGCGCGTAGTGGAACGAGCCGGTGCGGGCGACGATGAACCCGATGATGATCGGAGTCGTGACGCCTGCCAGGTTTCCAATCAGGTTGAAAAGGCCGCCGTTGACCCCGATCATCGCCCTGGGCGAAGTATCGGAGATGACCGTCCAGCCCAGGGCTCCGAACCCTTTTCCGAGAAACGCGATCGACATGAGCAGCATGACCGTGAAGCTGGAGTTGACGTAGTTGCAGCCGATCATGGTCATGGCCAGCGCCATGCCAACGACGATAGGAAGCTTGCGCGCAAACGTCAATGACCGCCCATTGCGCAACAGGCGGTCGGAGACCACTCCGCCAAGAATGCCGCCTGCGAACCCGCATAGCGCGGGAAGGGCCGCGAGGAATCCGACCTTCACGATGGAGATATGCCTGGCCTGGTTCAGATAAATGGGAAACCAGGTGAGAAAGAACCAAGTCAGCGTCGTGATGCAGTACTGGCCGAGATAGATTCCCACCAGCATGCGGTTGCTCAGCAGCCATCTGACCGTGGACCAGGTAAGCGTCGTGCCGCGCCCTCGATTGGTCGCATCAAGGTTGGCAAGGCCGCCGCCGCGCTCGATGATTTCTATCTCCGCCTGGCTGATGCGCGGATGCGTCTTTACTTCGCCGACAACTCCGAACCAGGCAGCCGCCAGCGCAAGCCCGATGATTCCCGCAAACCAGAAACACTGCTTCCATCCCAGGCTGTGAGCGATCCAGCCCAGAATCGGCGCGAAGAGAACCAGGGAGAAGTACTGCGACGAATTGAAAATTGCCGACGCCCTCCCGCGTTCGGTGGCGGGAAACCACGCCGCCACGATGCGGCCGTTGCCCGGAAACACGGGCGCCTGCAAGAGCCCCGATAAAAATCGCAGCGCGAACAGCGCATAGAACGCGGCGATCGCGGGCAGGTATCCAGTCATGCCAGCCAGCAGCGCGCAGACCGACCAGCACACGATGCTGATGCCGTACACGCGTTTTGAACCGAAGCGATCGAGAAGGCCGCCGGCAGGAAGCTGCGCCCCCACATAGGCCCACCCGAAGCCTGACAATAGATAGCCAAGACGCAACGCGTCAAGGTGAAGATCGCGGCTCAAGTCAACCGCCGCGATGGAAAGGACTACCCGGTCTCCATAGCTGAAGGTGCTGGCGATGAACAGCATGAACGCGATCAGATATCGGACGTGCGTTGTTTCTGTTTTAGCCATATAGATGGGCCCGAATGCCAACTCAGCCGCGGCCCGCGATCAGTTTTTTCAGTTCGTCCAATTCACCGGCTTCAAGGTCCGTCAGCGGCGGCCGCACCGGACCCGCCGGACGGCCGACACCCCTGAGCCCGGCCTTCACGATGGACACCGCATATCCCTTGCGGCGGCTGCGGATGGCGATATAAGGCAGCACAAACTCCCGCAGCATCGTCATGACACGCGCGCGATCGCGGCGGCGTACCGCGCCGTAGAACTCCTGCGCAAACCGGGGAAGAAAGTTGAAGATGGCGGAGGAATAAGTCGTAACGCCGATTTCGAGATAGGGCAGGGCAAACGTCTCCGCCGTGGGCAGGCCGCCGATGTACACCAGCCGGTCGCCCAGTCTTGCGCAGATGCGTGTCATCAACTCGATGTCTCCATGCCCGTCTTTGAATCCGACCAGGTTAGGACAGGAATCGCACAACCGTACGAGGGCGGTCTCGTTGACGACGGCATTGTCGCGGTTATAGAAGATGACCCCCAATCGCGTCGACGCGCACACCGCCTGCGCATGCTGGATGAGTCCGGCGGGCTCGGCATTGACCAGGTAGGGCGGAAACAGGAGCAGGCCGTCCGCGCCCGCTTCTTCCGCGGTCCGTGCGAACTGGATGGCCGTGCGCGTTCCATACCCGCAGCCGGCCAGGACCGGAACGCGGCCGTCGATTTGTGAAACCGCCGCTGCGACGACTCGTGAGAATTCCTGCAGGGTGAGGGAGAAGAATTCGCCCGTGCCTCCTGCCGCAAACAGCGCTGCCGGCCGATGTTCGAGCAGCCACGAGAGGTGCTCCCGATAGGCGGGTTCATCGAATTCATATTGCGCGTCAAAGTGCGTAACAGGAAAGGAAAGCAGGCCTTCGCCTACTCGCCTGGCCATCTCGATCGGAGTCAATTTGCTCATCATCGCTGGATTGTCAGACTGCGTTCAGGGGACCACGGGCCGCAGCTTTCGGGCCGCAACAAAACTATAGAACCAATAGGCGTCGAGTCGTCATCGGTGTATCACAAGCGGGAATGCAACTTGTTCACCGATGATTTATGCTTGCGGCGAAAACCCGAGTCTATCACCGGCAACGACAGAAAGGTGGAACGCAATTGATATTGGACTTGTTCAGTGTGCGCGGAAAGACGGCGTTAGTGACGGGTTCGTCGCGAGGCCTTGGACTGGCCATCGCCTCAGCCCTGGCTGAAGCGGGAGCCCGGGTTGCACTGCATGGTTCGACGGCGGTTTCGAATGACGCCATCAACCGTGTCGCGGGTACGGCATCCGAATGCATGGCGGTGACAGGCGACGTGAGCCGGCCCGAATCCTGTCGAGAGATCATCGAGCGGGTCATGTCGAACTTCGGACGGCTCGACATTTTGATCAATAACGCGGGAACCATCCGCCGGTCACCCGCGGCGGAACACTCATGGGAAGACTGGAACGCGGTTCTCGAAACCAATTTGTCCAGCGTATTCCGGATGACCCAATTAGCCGGCGGGCACATGCTGGCGCAGGGCGGGGGGAAAATCGTCAACATCGCATCGCTGCTGTCATTCCAGGGCGGTGTGTTCGTGCCTTCGTATGCCGCAGCCAAGGGCGGAGTCGCGCAACTCACCAAGGCGTTCGCCAACGAATGGGCAGGGCGGGGCATCAATGTGAACGCCATCGCGCCGGGCTACATGGAAACGGATAACACCGCCGCTTTGCGTGCTGACGCGGTTCGCTCACGACAGATTCTGGAAAGAATTCCAGCCGGACGATGGGGTAAGCCGTCTGACCTCGCAGGGGCGGTCGTGTTTCTCGCTTCGCCGGCCAGCGATTACATGCATGGCCATGTTCTGGTTGTCGATGGCGGCTGGATGGGCCGATAAAGATGATCTGGCGGAAAGCATTGCCCCAGGCCGATCCGGTGGAGGCGGCCGCGATCCTCGCGACTTACAATGGAAGGCTCATGATCAAACCGTCTCTGATCCTGGCTCTGATGATCGCGGTTGCACCGGGCCGCCCTGTATTCGCCCAAAACCCGCCTCCGCCGAGCAGTCCCATGAGCGGCGATCAAGAGCTCCACGCGGCGGGTGATCAACCCGATGATCCGGGACCGCTGGCCACCGATCTTTCCGCGAAGCTTAAGCGCGCCGACATTCTGAAGGCGATGAAAAAAGTCGCCGACTGGCAATTGAAGGAGTCCGAATCCCGCTATAACATCGGGTGGACCTTTGCGGCCTTGTACGACGGTCTTCTCGCCGCTTCGAAGGCCACCGGCGACAGCCGCTACCACGACCGCGTGCTCCAGGTGGCCCTGGAAAATCACTGGACCCTGGGGCCGCGTTTTGCGCATGCCGACGACAACGCCATCGGTCTCACTTATCTCAGCTTTCACGCCGAGAAACCAGCCGACCACTCTCGCATGGATCCCACGCGCGAAGGAATGGACAAGGTTCTGGCTCGCCCCGACGATCCCGCAGAAAATCTGTGGTGGTGGTGCGATGCGCTCTACATGGCGCCGCCCGTCCTGGCCCAACTCTCCGTCGCTACCGGCGATTCGAAGTATCTCAACTTCATGGACCATGAGTGGGGGCTTACCACCGCCGCTCTCTACGATTCGAGCGAGCACCTCTTCTTCCGCGACAAGCGCTTCCTTACCATGCACGAGGCCAACGGGCAGAAAGTCTTCTGGTCGAGAGGCAATGGCTGGGTGCTGGCCGGGCTGGCACTGGTGTTGCAGCGCATGCCGCAGCAGTTTCCAGGCCGCGACAAGTATGTAAGCCAATATCGGGAGATGGCCGAGCGAATCGCAGGACTCCAGCAAGCCGACGGACTGTGGCGCGCCAGCCTTCTTGATCCGGGCGCCTATCCCAATCCTGAGATATCAGGCTCCGCGTTCTTTACCTATGCCATGACGTGGGGCATCAACAACGGCATTCTCGATCGAAGGAAGTATTTGCCTGTGGTCACGAAAGCCTGGCAGGCTATTCTCGCCCACGTTTACGCAAGCGGAAGACTTGGATCGATTCAGCCCATCGGAGGCGAGCCCGGAAAGTTCAAGCCTTCCTCCAGCTATGTCTACGGGGTTGGAGCATTTCTTCTGGCCGGATCGGAATTATCCCAACTGGCAGGCGGGAAATAAGAGCAGAAAAGAGGCAGTAAACAAGCGATGAAGACCATCATGATGCCCGATCCTGTGCGATACCCGCGCATGACAACGGGGGAACTGCGCGAATCGTTTCTCATCCAGGGTCTTGACGAACCAGGCTCGATCCACCTGACCTACGTGGATCTTGATCGAGCCGTTATCGGCATGGCCGCCCCCCTCGCCGATCCTCTCACCCTTCCTGCCGGGCCCGAGCTCCGGGCAAATTACTTTACCGAACGGCGCGAGATTGGCGCTCTTAATATTGGCGGAAGCGGCGTGATTCACGTGGGCCAATCATCCTATGAGCTGGCGAACCTTGACGTTCTCTACATCGGGCGCGGGAATGCCGATGTTCGTTTTGAATCGAAGTCTGCGGATCTGCCGGCCGTCTTTTATTTGCTGAGTTATCCGGCGCACACCAGCTATCCGGTCGCCCTGGTGCGCCTCAAGGATGCGCAACCCACGGAACTCGGAAGTGCTGAGACCTGCAACAAGCGCACCATCTACAAGTACATTCACCTGGCGGGCGCGAAGAGCTGCCAGCTGGTGATGGGAATGACTCAATTGCATCCCGGCAGCGCCTGGAATACCATGCCTCCCCATACCCACATGCGCCGTTCCGAAGTCTATCTCTACTTCGACGTCGCCGACGGGGCGCGCGTGTTTCACCTCATGGGTCCGCCCGGCGAGACACGCCACCTGGTCGTGAACAACCGCGAGGCCGTGGTTTCACCCGGTTGGTCCATTCACGCGGGCATGGGCACGCAAGCCTACCGGTTTTGCTGGGGCATGGGAGGCGAGAATCAGGACTATAGCGACATGGACCCCGCCCCGCTTGCCTCCCTGCGCTGACCCGTCCTGAAGCTCCCCAACAGGGGGGGCGCCAATGCGGAGCTTGGGCCGAAACTACTGCTCATTTCTTGTGTGTGGAGAGACAGTGGGGCATACTATGGTGCTCATAGGAAAGTTGCGGTCTGCAATTACCTGGAGGTTATTTTTTTGTCGCCTGTCGACCTGCCCCATCCCCCGGAGAAATGGGCGAAGTTACGGGATATTTACGCCAGGCTACTGGAGGTCCCGGAGGACCAGCAGAAATCCCTTGCCCGGGACCTTTGCGACGGGGATAGTGAGATCGAAAGGGAGATAGAAGATCTATTATCGGCTCATAACAAGGCGGGTAGCTTTCTCAATGAATCCGTAACCAGGGCCCTGAGTTCCATTGCCCCCCTCATCAAGGTTGAGGAACTACAAAGTGGAACCGTACTGGCGTCGCGCTTTCATATCATCCGTCACCTGCATACCGGGGGCATGGGCGCTGTGTATGAGGCGTGGGACCTGGAGTTACAGGAAGTTCTCGCCCTCAAGACCATTCGTCCCGAGATAGCGTCTGAGCCCTCCGTGATTGAACGCTTCAAAGAAGAAGTGCGCCAGGCCCACCAGATCACCCATCCCAATGTTTGCCGAGTCTATGACTTGTTCAGTCACGACTTCGCTCCGGGAGACCGAATCTGGTTTCTGACCATGCAATTGCTCAGGGGCCAGACGCTGATGGAGCGCCTCCGCCAGAAGGGCCCGCTTTCCTGGAGAGAAGCACTGCCCCTGGTACGACAGATGATCGCGGGCCTGAACGAGGCCCATCAGCACGGGATCGTGCACCGCGACTTCAAGAGTTCCAACGTCATGCTGGTTCAGGAAGAAGGGCAGGAGGTCCGCGCTGTCATCGCCGATTTCGGACTGGCGAGCCGGGCGACAACGGCCGACAGCGAGCCCGATACCTTCGCGCGGCAGGGCACACCGGCGTACGTAGGTCCGGAGCAATGGTTTGACGGGATCGCTTCGCCGGCCGCGGATCAGTACTCTCTTGGCGTTGTCCTGTGCGAGATCCTCACCGGGGAGCGTCCTACATCGATCAAGCAGGACAGCGGGTCGCGGTTGCCCCCCAGGCTGCCCGCCGGAAAGAAGCTCCATCCGCGATGGGAAGCGGTCATTCGCCGCTGCCTCGCGACCAGGCCGGAAGACCGCTTTGTGTCGCTCGACGAGATCCTTACCAGAATTGATCCGACCCGGCGAGGCAAGCTGATCGCGCGTTGGGTTTCGATCGCAACGGCCGTGGCGTTGGTGTTAACCTTCGCGGTGCTGATCGTCATCGGCGCCAACCAGGCGCCTTCGCTTGGCGATTTGAACCAGATCACCCCGGCCATGGATTTCTCCGTGTCACCCCGCTTATCCGCAGGTGGCAAAACGATCACTTACGTCTCCGATCGGGCCGATCCGGGCAGTCAGGATGTCTGGGTGCAGCAACTCGACGGCGGCACTCCCAGACGGGTAACCACCCTTCCCGCCCTCGAGAAGAACCCCTCAATTTCACCTGACGGACGTACGGTGGTATTCGAGTCATCGCGAGCCCAGCCGGGGATTTACGCGACGGAGTTGGACGGCGCCGGCGAAAAACTCCTGATTCCGTATGGACACGATCCGCAATTCTCTCCTGTCGATCGCTCCTTCCTGTACTGGAAGGGGAACGAGTACTGGATGCGGCCCGGAAGCAAAATCTATCGCTACGACCTCAGTACCGGCACATCGACACAATTGGCTCCCGACATGACCAATGCCTCCATGCCGATTTGGAATTCCGACGGGCGCCACGTTCTCTTTATTGGCTGCGACGACCCCAGCCGGCCCATGTCGGACTGCAAAGATTGGTGGACGACCAGTATCGATGGAGATACGCCACGCAACACCGGTGCCTTTCAACTCTTGAAGTCACAACAGTTGCGTCCCAGCGTTTATTTCGGCGGATGGCAGGACGGCACGGTCGTTTTCAGTGCCCACCATGGCGCCTACATGGACCTCTGGTCCGTCAAAATCGACCCGGAGAAAGGGAAAGTTCACGGCCTCGCAAAGCAATTGTTTGCGGGGGATCGTCGCGACTTTATCATTTCCTCTTCGCTCGTCGGCGACTCCATTGCCTTCTGCCAGATGAACCCCGCGATTCACATCTGGAAAATTGACAATGCCGTTCCTCCAAAGAAGGCTAAGGAATTCAAGATCACCCAGGATCCCGATTTTGATTTCGGACCGAATGTTTCTCAAGACGGGCGCTGGCTTGTCTTCGCCCGAGGATATTCTGACGACCGAAACCTTTATTTGAGGGATACACAAACCGGCTCCGAACGACTGCTGGTATCGCGAGGCACCGCGAAGTTAGCGCCGCTCACCAACGAGTCGGGCACGACGGTCGCGTATCAGGCATCGCAAGGCGAAGTGCCCGGTATATTCCTTGCGGGTCTGGACGGAATT
This sequence comes from Occallatibacter sp., assembly GCA_036489245.1. Taxonomy (GTDB): domain Bacteria; phylum Acidobacteriota; class Terriglobia; order Terriglobales; family Acidobacteriaceae; genus Telmatobacter. The sequence continues at coordinate 15,034 of DASXGD010000209.1, forward strand.
CCGCACAGGTTCTGTACTGACTGCCGCAATCCCACCGGATGGGGTCCGAATGAAGAATCCCTCATCTACGCCAACGCAGCAATCTCCGAAATCCGCATGATGCAGACCTCCGGCGGCGAACCGAGAACCATACTCAGTTTCCCCGGCGGAACCGTTCGAGACGCGGTGTGGTCCGCCAAAAACAACTTCATTGTCTTCACAGTTTCCAGGTCCGACGCCCAGGGTCAGGTCTTTGCCGCTCGCTTCCCGCCCGGCGCCACAACGCCCGATAGCCATTGGATCGAGGTTACCGACAAGTTGTATTTCAGCAGAAAGCCAGTATGGTCCGGAGACGGAAAGACCATCTTCTATCTATCTATGCGCGATGGCTTCTGGTGTGTCTGGGGACAACGTTTCGATCCCGATCGGGGCCGCCTTCTTGGAAAGCCGATCCCAATTCGTCACTACCATAATCTGAAGCTGTCTCCGTCTGAGATTCCCGTAGAATCTTTCAATCTCTCCACGGCGGGCGATTCGCTTTACCTCAACCTTACTGAGACTGGGGGAACCATTTGGGTCGGCAAGATCGAGCGCCGATTCCCGTTTCCGCTTTTTCGATAAAGTTTCTGGTTGCCGCGGAAAGTTGGCTATTGTACGATGCGCTATGAGCGAGGGTGAAAGATGACAGACAACGTCCCTATCCCGCCACTTACCCTTAAACTTGATGATAATAACTTCACAGAGGATCAGTTGAGGGCGGCCGTCAATGTGGCCATCGACCAAAACAACCAGTTCGTGACCGCGCTCCGTCGCGCGCATAAAAATTCCAAAACCGCGGAGCTAACGACTCACAAGCAGTTTCCCGGCGGCGGTCATTAGGATGTGCCGCGTTTAGTATTTCTGAGTTCGCTCTAGCGGATGATTTCTCATCCCGGGCGGAAACTTTCCGGTTGCCGCGACTCATCATGTGATGTACGATGCGCTATGACCAAGGGGGATAAATG
>DASXGD010000228.1:0-3444 GCA_036489245.1 Occallatibacter sp.
TTCGCGCTGCACATTCTTCACGGGCTGGGCATCGAACTCCGCGGTCCCATCGACGACACCATGCTGCTGTCGTATCTCGTCAATCCAACCTATGCGGGGCAAACGCTCGCCGACGTGGCCGCGCGCAACGGCCACGCCCCGCCCGCCTCGCTCTCATCCGCAGCCGCCATCACGGCTGCGCTGGTTCCGCGCCTGCGCAAACACACCGACGAAGGCAACGTCACCAGCGTCTACACCGATATCGATTTGCCGCTCGGCCCCGTTCTCTATCGCATGGAGCAGGCCGGTGTGCGCATCGACAAAGACGTCCTCGCCCGCCTTTCCACGCGCTTCGGAGCCGAGATCGAGCGCGTCGGCGAGCGCATCTACGAGCTGGCCGGCGAGCGCTTCAACATCAGTTCCCCCAAGCAGCTCGGCGTTGTGCTCTTCAACCACATGGGCCTGCCCGCTCCCGTCAAGTACGGCAAGGGCAAAACTATCTCCACGGCGGTAGACGTTCTCGAAACCCTCGCCGAAAAGCACGAAGTCCCGCGCCTGGTCCTCGAATACCGCCATCTTTCCAAGTTGAAATCCACATACATTGACGTCCTCCCCCGGCAGGCCGACGCCGAGTCCCGCGTACACACCACCTTTCAGGCTGCTGCAACTGCAACGGGCCGCCTCTCGTCCTTCAATCCCAACCTGCAGAACATTCCCATCAAGACAGAACTGGGCCGCGAAATCCGCGCCGCATTTATCCCCGCCCCCGGCGCGCAACTGCTTTCGGCCGACTACTCGCAGATTGAACTGCGCCTGCTCGCCCACTTCAGCGGCGACCCCTTGCTGATGCGCGCCTACCAGACCGGCGAAGATATCCATACGCTGACGGCCAGTGAAGTCTTCGGTGTCCCCGCCGAAAGCATGAGCAAGGAGACACGCAACCGCGCCAAGGCCGTCAACTTCGGCATCGTCTACGGCATCTCTCCGTTTGGGCTCGCCGCGCAGCTCGGGATTCCGCAATCCGAGGCCCGCGACTACATCGACCGCTACTTCGCGCGTTACCAGGGCGTGCAGGCCTTCATCGAAAAGACGCTCGACGCCACGCGCCGCGAAGGCAGTGTGCGCACGCTCTTTGGCCGGCTTCGGCCCATTCCCGACATCGAGAGCCGCAACGCCAACGCGCGCGGATTCGCGGAACGCACCGCCGTCAACACGCCCCTTCAGGGCACCGCGGCCGATCTCATCAAACTGGCCATGATCGCGCTCGACCGCAAGATCCGGGAGCGCCATCTCAAGACCCGCATGGTTCTCCAGGTCCACGACGAACTTCTTTTTGATGTTCCCGAGGATGAAGTCCAAGAAATCGAAAAAATGGTCCGCGCCGAGATGGAGGGAGTGGTCAAGCTCCATGTGCCCCTGGTCGCCGACCTGGGCTTCGGACCGAACTGGCGCGACCTGAAATAGACAACGGCCGCGTCAATACGATGTGCGCGATTCGAAAAGCTGGTAGGTAAACGTCGCCCCCGCCGCCGCCAGCAGGAGCGGAACCATCAGCGTGCTCGCGTTGTAGGTCAGCTCGAGGGTGAAAGCTATCGAGGAGATCGGCGCCTGTGTCGCCGCGGCCAGCACCGCTCCCGTTCCCAGCAGGGCGCAACTTCGCTTGTCGGCTCCGGCGAACATGTGGCTCCACGCCTCGCCGAAGGTCGCACCCAGCAGCGCACCGAATGTCATGGTCGGCGTAAACAGCCCACCCGGCGTGCCTGAGCGCAGTACTGCGATGGTCGCGAGGGGGCGAAGAAACACCAGCCACAGCAGCAGCCCGACGCTGAAGCGCGCATCGAGCGCCAGTTGCACCTCGTTCTTTCCATTGCCGAGCAACTGGGGAAAGCGGACGGCCGCCAATCCCAGGGCGAGAAATACCACGATCGGCAGTGCGACGACGCCCCAGCCCTTCGGCCGGTGATCCTTCGCCCAGTGCAGCCCGCGCACGAACCACACCGCTCCATAGCCCATCAACGGCCCGCAAACGAGCGCCCACAGCAGCAATGAACCCGTCGCCGGAAGATAGGGCAGCTGGTAGGTCGGTTCATTGGGCAGCATGGACCATGAAACCGCCGTGGCCAGAAACGCAGTGACAAATGCCGGCAGCGCCGCCGCCATCGAAGCCGTGCCGAGCAGCACTTCGAGGGTGAACAGCGCTCCGCCAAGGGGAACGTTGTAGGCCGCGGCCATGCCCGCGCCCGCGCCACAGGCCACCAGCAGCTTGCGCTGCGCCGGCGTCAGGCCGAACCAGCCGGAAAGCTTGTCTCCTGCCAGCCCGCCCGCGTTCTTCAGCGCCGCTTCGCGCCCGATCGCCGCGCCCATCCCGACAACGACGATCGACAGAACCGCGCTCACCGCCGTCTTCCATTCCGGCAGGCGTCCGGAGTAATGCCAGATGGCCTCGTTCAGCTCCGGGCCGTCATGGTCTGGCAGGCGCCGCCGGAGCAGCAGGACAATCCCTGCAAAAACACCGGCGCAGGCAAGCACGATGAAGCGGCGGCTTCCAGAAACCCCTTCGACTCCCGTGAGGAAATCCCCCTGGTGGTAGTTGAAGCACACGTGCTGCACCAGGCGCAGAAGCTTCATCAGCAGCCCGCTCAGCAGCCCTGCACCCGCGCCGGTGAGAAGAATCGCCGGCCACAGTCGCAGCGGTACGGTCAATTCCTGCAGATTAGGCTGCGGGTTCCCTTTCTCGTGCCAGTTTTCGGCTTCCGGCGTGGCCGCGTGCTCAGTGGCAGGCAGCAGTCCGGCTCGGGAATCGCGATCAGGCTCGTTCATCTGGACTCATGCACACGCTATTGACTCCCGGCGGGATGCTCCCACAAGAATAGTATTGCGTCAGGACGATGATGGAGTGAATACGATGAGCACAACGCAAGCGATGTCAGCGGCAGCCGCAGGCACCTTCGACCTCGGGGGCGACCTGACCGTCAACCGGCTTGGCTACGGAGCCATGCGCATTACCGGAAAAGGTATCTGGGGTCCGCCGCCAGACAAGCCCGCCGCACTGGCTACCCTGCGCCGCGCCGTGGAACTGGGCGTCAACCTCATCGACACCGCCGACTCCTACGGCCCGGGTACGTCGGAAGAACTAATCGCCGAAGCGCTCTATCCCTATCCCGCCGGGCTCATCATCGCCACCAAGGGCGGATGGGAGCGGCCGGGGCCGGCTCAGTGGACCCATAACGCCAGCCCCGACCACCTGACAAGGGCCCTCGAAGGCAGCCTCAAGCGCCTGCGCCTCGACCGCATCGATGTCTATCAGCTCCACGTCCCCGACCCCGCAACCTCATTCGACGCATCCATGGAAACGCTCGCGAAGCATCGCGAGCAGGGCAAGATCCGCCACGTCGCGCTCTCCAATGTCGCGCAGGAATACATCGAGCGGGCGCGCAAGATCGTACCCATCGTGACGGTGCAGAA